>JALYXI010000440.1 GCA_030947245.1 Acidobacteriota bacterium | reverse complement strand
CTGTATACCTGCTGCCATTTGGCCTTGCAGGAGCGTATCTGGGCCGCGTATTTAAGGGTTTCGGCGAGGCCTGCCTTTATACCGGGGCGGCTGCGTGGGCCGTGGAGGCCGCAGGGATTGAACGCAGCGGGCAAGCACTGGGATATGTGAGCAGCGGGATCTGGGGCGGCATTTCGGCGGGGCCGGTGGTGGGGCAATGGCTCGGGACCTTTGAGCGCGCGGCGGCGACCCAGACGGTGTGCGCCTTGCTGGCCTTTGGGATCCTGTGTTTCATTCCGGAAGATTACGAGCCGGACGCGAATCCGGGCCCGCGCCAGTGGATCCCGCGCTCGCTGATCGCGCCGGGAATTGCGATCGGGTTCGTGAATGTGCATTACCCGGTAATTGCGGGCTTTCTGATTCTGCATCTTGCAAATCACGGGCACTCGGGCCCGGCGGCATTCACAGCGTACGCTTTGGTAATTCTGCTTTCGCGATTTTTCCTGGGCGGACTGCCCGACCGGATCAACCCGGCAATCACGTATTACGCAGGCATCACGGCCATGGCTTGCGGGTTGGCGATTCTCGCCGCCGGGCCTCCTCCGGCCTTGGCGATTGGAGCCGCGGCGCTGCTGGGACTGGGGTTCTCCTTCCCTTGGTCAGCCGTTGCTTCCACCACGTTGAAGGGCATCCCGGCCCGCGAGCGTGGGTCCGCGGTTGGCGTGCTGAGCGCCTTTTACGATCTGTTTGTGGGCGTCAGCTCCGTTGCAGCAGGGGTGGTGGCGAAACGATTCGGCTATCCCGCCGCGTTCGTGATGGCGGCTGTTGCCCTGTGTGCGGCGGCGATAGCGGGCCGGAGCGTGTTCCGTTCACCCCAGCCGAGGACGTCCCAAGCCGTTTCGTCTGTGGAAGAGCTGGCGTGACTGTGATTTGGCGTGACTATGATAAAGAGCGACTATGGATTCCGGCATCCCCAGCTTTGAGCCTGATGAGGTTGCGCTTTTGGTGAGCGCCGTCAGAAAAGCCCTGGAGCAACTGCGGCAGGCAAACGAGCGATTGGGCGGAAACGATGCCGAGATGATTGAGTACGGGCGCCGGTATGCTGTGATTCTCCAGAAGTTGAATGCTATTGCAGAATTTGGAAAGGTACCTGGAGACTCCCCTCCGTGACTCCGGCGGGCGCGACGGCCCGGAGGTCCCTGGCTAACTGGCCTTTGCCCCGAAGCGCTTGTTCGCAGATCCTGGAAATTCGCCGGATCTGGTCCGGGGTTTCGTGCACGAACTCCAGCCGGTAGTGACGAATGCCCGCTTCGCGCCAACCTTCCAGATGTTCGCCCGGCTGTTGCGCTTCAGCCCCGAAAACGGTATTCCGGCAGCCCACGTCCGCGATCACGGGATGCTGGCGCCCGCGCTCATCCCGCAAAGTGATTTGGTGCTTTTCGCAAGGGCGGCCGCAATCCCGATAGCTGGTTCCGGAGCTTAGGAACCGGCAGAACACGCAATGCTCTGTGTGAAACACCGGCAGATGTTGGTAGAGAATGGCCTCAATGCGCTGGGGCCCGATTCCGCAGGCCAGTTCCGCCACCTGTGCGGCGTTCAGGTCATGCGTGGGCGTCAAACGGCTAAGGCCTCGGTCCAGATAAGCGCGAGCGGTCAGGGTGTTGGCGGTATTCAGGCTGAAATCGCCCGTCAGTTCGCCAGCTCCCCGGAGCGCATCCAGCATGCCCGCCGCGCGGACCAGAATGCCGCAATCCAGGCTGAGCAGGAATTGCAGGATCTTGGTTTCTCCGGGTTTGAGCACCCGCGGCGTGGCAATCCGGGCAGCGATGCCGGATGCTTTGATTCGCACGACGGAAGGACGCAGACCGTAGAGATCCAGATAGTCGAGGGTGACTGATGCGGGGTTCAGCGTGAGCGCTGCTTCTAACTGCGCTTGATTCCGGACGAGTAGATGCAGGTGGTAGTCACGGTCAGGATCGCCGGTGACGCGTGGTTCGGGAAGGCTTCGGGGTACGAAGGGGGAAATCGCATGGGCAGCGCCACGCTCCTGCTTCTGAATCAGCGCGGCAACGGCATCGCGGCGGACCGCATTCAGAACCGAAGCCGCGGCGAACAGCATTCCGTCGGTTTCCGCCGTCAACTCCTCAAGCCGGTACGCAGTTCCGCCCAAGCGGCCCAACTGTTCCCGCAGCATTTCCTCGGTTAGGCCACGGGTGATTGCGCGGCCCAGAAGCCCGGTGGAATTTGCGGTTATCAGAACCTTTCCCACGTGCCATTCGGTGAGGAGGGGTTCGCCTTCGCGGGCTACGACGTGGACGCGAACGGGTTGCCTGGCGACGGGCGATTCCGCATGGGTGTAGGGTCGAGCCGCGCGTTCGATTGCCGGATCGCCGGTTCGCCAAACGCGATCGCCCGCGCGGATGCGTTCGTGCCGCAAAGCCCCGTTTGCAAACCGCAGTTCCAGCGTGTTTGCGCCCGTGGGGAACACCTCGAACACACGGCCGCCTTCTTCGTCTTCCTGAGGACTTCGCCAGTCTGCCGCATCGAACACAATGCCGTCGCCGGGCTTGACGGGAGCAATCCGTTGAGCTTCGGAGGGGTGAACAACAACAGCAGCGGGGCCGGCGTGGGCCACGGTGCCTAGGAACACTCCGCGATGCCTGGGCGCGCGGCCTTCGACCACAATTTGATGGTTGACACCCTGGAGAAAGAATGGGCCCAAGCCGCGCGAATAAACCTGTTCGAGTTGCAAACGCCCGGCAGCGGTGACCGGCCGGGCTGCGCCTGTCCAGGCGGCGTCCACTGCCTCCCGGTAAGCACGCGTGGTGAGCGCGACGTATTCGGCATCTTTGTAGCGGCCTTCAATTTTAAGGGCCGCGATGCCGATGTCGATGATTTCGGGCACTTGCTCGAGAGCGAACAGATCGCCTGGAGAGAGCAGGTACCGCGCGTCTCCCAGGGGGCGCTCCTCCCCATCCACCAGAAGGTCGTAAGGCAAGCGGCAGGCCTGCGCGCATTGACCGCGGTTGGCGCTACGCCCGCCCCAAGCTTCGGAGGAGAAACACTGCCCGGAATATGCAACGCAGAGGGCGCCATGGACGAAGATTTCAAGATCGCAGTCCGTTTCCGCAGCAATGCTACGGAGATCCTGGAGCGAAAGCTCGCGGGCGAGAGTGACCCGCGAGAGGCCGAGTTCCTGCGCGAACCGGACGCCCGCGGCATCCGTAATACTCATTTGCGTGCTGGCGTGCAGTTCCAGAGAGGGTGCAATTTCCCGGGCCAGGCGCGCTGTTCCGACGTCCTGAACGATCATCGCGTCTATGCCCGCCTGCGCGATGAGGCCGATCAACCGGGCTGCTTCTTCAATCTCCTGCTCGAAGACCAGCGTGTTGAAGGTCAGATAACCGCGGACGCCGCGCCGGTGCAGGGTACGCATCACTTCGGGAAGTTCTTGCGGAACGAACCCGACTTTAGCCCGAGCGGAGAAGCGATTCAGCCCGAAGTACACCGAGTCCGCGCCTGCTTCAATGGCGGCCCGCAACTGGGGCCAGTAGCCTGCCGGACTCATGATTTCAGGTTTTCGCCGCACTGCTGATTCCAGGGTACGCCCACGGTGGTGGAAAAGCACCTCCATGGTGGATGACAACC
>JALYXI010000430.1 GCA_030947245.1 Acidobacteriota bacterium | reverse complement strand
GCCATGGCCTGCGGCGTAGCCCCTGTCGCCACGCGGGTGGGAGGCGTGCCGGAGTTGATTACCGATGGCAAAGACGGTTATCTGGAAGCGGTTGGCGATGTAGACTCACAGGCCAGGCGAGTGATCGGATTATTGAGGGATGGCGACCTATTCGCGGAGATCGCGTCAGCGGCGCGGGACACGGCGCTGACGCGGTTCTGCACGGATGAAATCATCCCGCAGTATGAAAGCTACTACCGCGAGTTGGTTTGAGGGCGAAAGCCGCAAGGACTGGGCGTTAGAATTGCAGCCGGATACCCAAGCGAATCGTCCGGAAATCCTGGTACGCGCCGAACCCAGGGAAAGTTGCCGCGAAGGCGCTGCTGCCGCTCCCGACTACTCCTGCAATCGCGGGAGCGCCTCCTGCGCGATAGCTCGCGCCGGGCAGACCGTAAATCGGGTTATAGGGAACCGTTTTGCTGCCTACCGTGACGAATTTTCTGGGGTCGTATCCCGCGAAGAATTGGCTTAGCGGAAGCGCGGCTTGTGAAATCGCTCCGGTTCGGTTCAACTGGCTCACGCGTGAGAGCACTGCCGCCTGATTGAACAGATTGCGGATATCGGCTTCGCCCCGCACTGTCAGGCGTTCGCTCACCTTGAAGGAATGCGAAACCAGCAGATCGGTCTGGGTCAGTGGCCCAGTTCGTTGGATATCGCCGCGGCCGTAGGGCGTGGTCGGCGCGGAAAGATAGATCACCGTGGTGGTGTCGTTGGTTCCGCTATAGGCAATCTGGTTTACCCCGATGTTGGTGCTTCCCAGCTTCGTATTCAGATCGTATGACCCGAAGAACTTGAATGTGTGCGGGCGGTCCGTTCCTAGAAGGCCCAGGACATTCTTCTGGCTTCCGGATGCATCGAAATAGTAATACGGCAGATCGAAGGACCGGTTGTTGTTCGGGCTGGCCCGGCCGGATTCATCGGAGTTTCCGAGGCCGGAATAGTTCCCATATAAACGGCTCCAGGTATAGGAAGGAATCAGGCTGAACCTGCCGATTTGCCCTTGCACACGGAACTCGACCCCATCGTATTGGCGAACCGCTTTCGGAACCAGGTACTCTTTTCCGTTCGGCGTCTTTCCATCGTAAGTGTGGGTCGGATCGTTGCGAGTCTGGCCGAAGCCCGGGTTACCGATCAGGTAAACTTCATTGTCCTGGCTATCCAGCACGCCGATGTCTTCAATGGTCCGGAGCAGATCTTTGCGCGTATAGCGTACGGTGGCCACAAGGCGGGAAGCGAGTTGGTGGTCGAAGGAGATGTTGAAATCTCGGGATTCGTACGGCTTCAGATTGGGATCGATGCCGTCCAGTGCGCCTTGCGCGTTGATCGGAATGGTGCGGTTGTCATAGGCAATCACCGGCTTGCCAAGCACACCGGGGTTTGCTTTGCTGAGCGTAAGCACGTTCGGGTTATCGAGCGTGTAGACGTGGGTGACCCAGTATTCCCCGCCGAAGGAGCCGCGCGCCAGGTTGTACTTCAGGACATCGTAAAAATAACCAAGGCTCGAACTCAGCTTCCATTTGCCGTCGCCCAGAATATCCCATGCCACGCCGAGCCGCGGCGCCACTTTCGATCCCCACCCGAAGCTGACCGGGTTGGCGATTTTGACACCGTTCTGCTCCGCCTTGTACGGAGGCAGAAATTCATTTTCCAAACGAACGCCGATGTTCAGGCTGACACGGCGATGGATCTTCCAACTGTCCTGAATGTAAACACCCTGGTTGCGGCCGTTTACTTTGGAATTCAAGCGCACGCCGTCTTCCCAGGTATAGTAGCCGTAGGTTCCGGTCTGGTTTGCGATGCTGCCGCGGCTGTATGACTGGCCCCAGAAAATGTTGAACAGCCCATTGGAATAATCAGTTACGACATCGTTCGAGAGCCGGTTCAGCGAATACCCGGCCTTGAAATTGTGCTGTTGGCCGAAGAGGGTGACCAGGTAGGAACTGTCGATATATAGATTATTGCGGGTGGTAACATCTTTGAACGTCGTAAGTGTGCTGCTGACGTTAGAGAACCCATTTCCGCCGGGCGTGGGAACGGGGAGACCGGCCGCGGTGGAAGCGGTGTTGTAGACAACGTAAGGGTCGCCTGGAATCCCATAGTTTCCGTCCTTATCGTTCAGGTACTTGTAGCCGTACCGCGCGCTGAGTGTAATGCGCGGCGTCAAGGAATATGTCGCGCCGGTATTGACAAGCTGGTTCGGCGTGTAGCCGCCCAAAATCGACTGGTTATTGGTGGGAGCGGCGATGCGGACGTCACGGTTGGGCAGGCTGCCCGACCGGCGCTGGGGTGACCAGATCCAGGATCCATAGAGTTGCAGCTTTGAAGTCGCCGTGTAATCCAGGCGTCCGGTTCCGTAGTGGCGGAGTCTGTCCTGGGTGAACAGCCTGGCGCCGCTGGCGTACGCGATGGAACGATCGGTATGCTCTAGTTCGGGCGAATACCCCATGAAGAAGAACAGCTTGTCACGGATGATCCGGCCACCCAGCACGCCGCCCGGATACCAGAGAGTGTATGCGTCTTCTTTGGGACGGTAGAAATCGGCCGCATCCGCGTTGAGGGGGGAACGCTGCCAGTAGCCGCGATCTCCGGCATTCAGATTAGCGCCCGTATACTGTGCGTACACCTGCCCGTGAAAGGCATTGGCTCCGCTGTTTATGGCAACATTGATGACGCCCCCGGTGGCGCCGCCGTACTGCGCGTCGAAACCGCCGGTTTTGATATCCACCTGCTGCACAAATTCCAGGGGGACTGCGTTTGCGGAGCGAAGTGCGCCGGAAAGCACATCGGATGCTTCTACACCGTCCAGATAGTAGGTATTCTCAAGACCGCTTGAGCCATCAACCTGGAAACCGCCGACGCCGGTCGCCCCGCCCTTCACCTCCTGGCGAACTCCTGGAGCAATAGCCAGGATGGAGTTGAAGGTTCGTCCCCGAGCCAGATTGTCGAATGTGCGGGAGGAAATAGTCGTAGACGTACTGCTGTCTGTAACATCGAGCGCCACCGCGGTGGAGCTGATTTCCACAGTATCGGTGGTCTGGCCGATGCTGAGGCGCGGGCTGACACTGGTGGGCGCGCCCAGCTTCACTTCCACCTGTTCCGCTTTGAACGTGACAAATCCCGGCGCCGAAATGGTGACTGTGTAGATTCCGATCGGCAGGTTGACGAGCGCGTAATTCCCGCCCGAATCTGTCTTGGCCTGAACGCCGCGGGGCAGGCGGTCGCTCACGGCAGCAATTTGAGCGGATGGAATCGATGCCCCTGAAGCATCCGTTACCTGTCCATTGATGCTTCCATAGTTCTCCTGAGCCAAGCCTGGGGTAAGGCAGGCGAATGCCAGAAGCGCGATTCGGGTGAGCCGGTTGGCTTTCTCCAATGACTGCGTCATAGGTCTGTTCCTTTTTTCGAGATTTCAGTTGCGCGCCGCGGAGGGGCCGCGGGTCACTCCCACCTCAACAGGGAAGTGTCAGATTGGTTAAATCTTACATTGTTTTGGGGCTGGCGTAAATTAATTCGGCGAATTTGCTAACTAAAGTGCTCTGGTGCACGTCGTGTGGAAATCTGACCGGGACCGGGTACAATAAATATGTCCCCGGTATCGAAATCCGGTATGGAAAGAATGTTCTGCTTACTGCTTGCCACCAGCGCGTTCGATCAGGTGCGGCGTAGCCTGACAGACACCACCTTCGCCGGAATTCACCAGGCAAGCTGGTTCGACTGGGCCATGCTGATTCCGTATTTCGGGATCCTGTGCATCCTTTCGGTGTACGGCTTGCACCGCTATGAAGTGATTCGCGCCTACTTCAAACACCGTAAGAATTCGGTGGACCGGGCGCCGCTACGCTTCGCGGAATTGCCGCCGGTCACGATCCAACTGCCTCTTTATAATGAGCGTTACGTGGTGGAGCGCCTGATTGAGGAAACCACCAAAATAGAGTACCCGCGCCACCTGCTCCAGATTCAGGTGTTGGACGATTCCACCGACGAAACCCATCCCTTTGCGGAAGCGCTGGCCCAAAAGTACGCGGCCCTCGGTTTCCCTGTCGAGTATCTGCACCGGACGAACCGCCATGGCTATAAGGCCGGGGCGCTACAGGAAGGCTTGAGGAGCGCAACCGGCGACTTCGTGGCCGTGTTCGATGCCGATTTCATTCCACCGCCGGACTTCCTGATGCGGACGGTGCATCACTTCGCCGACCCGAAGGTTGGGGTAGTCCAGACGCGCTGGAG
>JALYXI010000427.1 GCA_030947245.1 Acidobacteriota bacterium | reverse complement strand
GGGTGAAGCGGATTTCGCAATCAACCGGCGTGTGGCGCAGCTGCAGAAACTGCGTCCCGGTGAAGTCTTCCCCGCCCCGGTGGACCATAGCGTCCCCGTACTGCGCGTCACCTCCCCCGATGGAGCGCTGCGCGCGGCGCTGTTCGGCTATGCGTGCCACAACACAACGCTGACGGGAGAGTTCTATGAAGTAAGCGGGGATTACGCGGGCTTCGCGCAGAAGGCGATCGAGACCCAACACCCGGGCGCGCAGGCGATGTTTCTGGAGCTATGCGGAGCAGACCAGAATCCGAATCCGCGCAGCCGCCTGGAGTTTGCGGAGCGGCATGGGAACGAACTCGCGTCGGCTGTCGAGCGCGTGCTGGAGGGATCTGTGCGCACGCTGAGTCCACCGTTGCGCACGGCGTATGAAACGACCGAATTGCCATTCGCGCCGCGGAGCCGTTCGAATTTCGAAGCAGAGGCTAAAGATCCGGACGCGTTCAAAGTGCGGCGGGCGAAGTTGATGCTGGAGGGATACGATCGCGGACACCCGGTGAAGTCGGTCCGGTACCCGGCGCAGGCGATTCGCTTCGGAAATGGTCTGGTGCTGCTGGCGCTTGGCGGCGAAGTGGTGATCGATTACGCGATTCGCGCCAAGAAAGAATATCCGGACGTGAATTTGGCGGTGGCGGGTTACAGCAACGATGTAATGTCTTACATCCCCTCCGCGCGAATATTGAAAGAAGGCGGGTATGAAGCGGTGGATGCGATGATTTACTACGGCCAGCCGGGCCCCTATACAGAGAGCGTGGAAGAACAGATTTTCAAGCTGATCCATAAGGTGATGGCGAAGGTGGGGGAACATGAATCATAGGATCGTCTTTGTCCTTGTCCTGGCAGGCAGTTGTCCCGCGCTTGCGCAAACCACGCTGGGGACTATCACGGGGCGCGTCACGGACGCGACAGGCGCAAGTATCGCCGGAGCCGCGGTTACTGCGAAGAACACGGAACGGGCGTGGCATACCCGACAGTGACAAACAGCGCGGGCAACTATGTTTTGCAACAACTGGCTGTAGGCAACTATGAGGTAGCCATCGACGCGAAAGGCTTTCGCCGCTATGTTCACTCCGCGTTCCGCCTGGAAGTGGCGCAGACGGTTACGCTGGACGCGAAGCTGGAACTGGGCGAGGTGGAGCAGACCATGAGCGTGTCGAGCGATGTCTCGACGCTTCAAACATCCACGTCCGACCTGGGCGCCACCATAGACCGTTCCAAGCTGCTGCAGCTACCGCTGTACGTAAGCGGGAAGCCGCGCGATCTGGAGCAGTTTACCCTGATTACTCCGGGCGTCACCGGCGACACGACGAACACCCAGATCAGCGGATCGCCAAGCCGGGGCAAAGAAGTGCTGGTGGATGGCATTGCTTCCACCGGCATCGAAAGCGGGGGCACAATCCCCGGATCGGCGCGCCCTTCTGTGGAAACGATTGGCGAGTTTCGATTGTTGCGCGCGAACTTCAACGCGGAATACGGTAGAACGGGCGGAGGCATTGAGATTTTCTCCACCCGTTCCGGAACGAATTCTCCGCATGGCGCGGCGTTTGACATTCTGCGGAACGATGCTTTGGATGCACGCGGATTCTTCCTGCCGAAAGTGGCCGTGAACCGCCAGAACGAATACGGCTTTTCGATGGGAGGGCCGGTGGTGATTCCGAAGCTCTACGATGGCCGCAATAAGACATTCTTCTTCTTCGTGTACGGCGGTTACCGCTACCGTCAGGGCGCTCCGAATACGCTGGCGAGCCTGGTTCCCTCGGATTTCCGAAATGGCGATTTCTCGCGTTCCAGCACGGTGATCTACGATCCCGCAACCAACCAGATCAGCCCCTCGGGGGCTATCACGCGCAGCCCTTTTCCGAATAATCAGATTCCACCCAACCGGTTCAGCGCCGTTTCGAAGAATGTTCTGGCCGTACTTCCCGCGCCCGTGAACAACGGCGTGTTCAATAACTACATCAGCACCGGGAGAGGCTATACCGACGAAGATCAATACGATATCAAGATGGATCATTCGATCGGCCAGCGGCATCGACTGAGCGGCTTCTATTACCGCGACCTGCTGACGCAAAACGACCCGACGGGCGCCGGCGCGGACCGGGTCGCAATCGCGGGTCCCGCGACTGAATCGAGCCTTACGGGAAGCCACAACCACTGGGTCCGGCTTTCGGAAGACTTCGTCATTTCTCCTACCGTGGTGAATCACGTGGGATTGGGCTTCACACGTTTCCTGACCAAAATCGACAGCGCCAGTTTGAACCAGGACTGGCCGCAGAAGCTGGGGTTGACGGGCGTAAATACGGGCGCGAACAACTCCTTCCCGTGCATCGATTTGAGTTCAGGCGGCTACAACCGCATCGGCCAGCCGAACTGCAACGCCCGCACCCTGCAAACCAATAACGCTTTCCAGGCGGATGAAAGCCTGAGCACCGTGCGCGGTTCACACAATTTGAAGTTCGGTTTCGAATACCGTTTTATGGAGACGAACGGAATCGATAATTTCCAGGCTCCCGGATTTTTTCAGTTCAATGCTTTGGAAACCGGACTTCCCAATGTTCCGAGAACGGGGAACGCCGCAGCCAGTTTCTTGTTGGGGGCCGTGGATACGGGCACTTACAAGCTGTTCGCATACTATCCCCGGAACCGCTACCAGTACATTGCCGGCTACGCACAGGATGACTGGAAGATTACGCCCAAATTAACGGTCAACTATGGGCTGAGGTACGAAATTTTCTTTCCGCGTTCTGAGAAGCTGAACAACCTTTCGGCTTTTGACCCCTCTGTGCCCAACCCCGGGGCGGGCGGCCGTTTGGGCGCGTTGACCTTTCTGGGGAGCGGTCCCGGGAGGGATGGCCGTAAGTCTTTTGCGGACACTTACTACAAGAGCTTCGGGCCCCGCATCGGGGTTGCCTACCAGGTGATGAGCAGGACCGTGTTGCGAGCCGGTTACGGGATTTACTATGCCGCCGGAAATGCGAACGCCGGCCTGCGCGATTCACTTTCCGAAACCTACGGCTTCAGCGCGTCGCCTGTCTTTACCACCACCAACCAGGGCGCCTCGCCGGCATTCTATTGGGACGGCGGCTTCCCGCAGAATTACCCCAAGCCCCCGTTCATCGATCCTACGGCAGCGAACAACACCAACGTTCGAACCATTCTGCGAGGCGACGGACCGCCTCCTTATATACAGAATTGGTCATTCACGGTGCAGCGGGAACTGGCGTGGCGCGTGAGCCTGGAGGTGTCGTATCTGGGGACCAAGGGCACGCGGCTCGGGAACGGGCTGATTCATCTGAACGAATTGGATCCCAGCTATCTGGCTTTGGGCTCACTGCTTTCCCAACCGTTCAATTCGGCGCAAGCGGTGGCGGCGGGAATCGCGGCTCCGTTCCCGGGCTTCACCGGCTCCGTCGCGCAGGCGCTCCGGCCTTATCCGCAGTACCTGGATATATGGGACCGCGCGAACCCGGCGGGCGATTCCACGTATCACTCTTTCCAATCGCAACTGACGGTAAGAGCGGCGAGAGGCCTCGATCTGCAATTGTCATACACGTTTGCCAAGACGATTTCGGATACGGACGTGCTCGCCGGCGGCGGTCCCACAGGGCAGACCGCGTATAACCGGAAGCTGGAGAAAGCCATCGCGGATACCGATGTGCCGAATGTCTTCGCCGTGGCGTATAGCTATCAATTACCGTTCGGTCCCGGGCAGAAGCTTCTCAACAACACCAACATCACGGGACGCGTGCTGGGCGGATGGATCCTGACCGGAATTCAACAATATTCATCGGGATTGCCGATTGTCTTGACGGTGAACAACACGCTTCCGCTGTTTACGCAGGCGCTTCGTCCGAACGCGGTACCCGGCGTTACGCGCCAATTGGGCGGTGGAAAGTTCGATCCGGCGGCGCAGTTATGGATCAACCCGGCGGCGTTCACAGTCCCGGCCCCGCTGCACTTCGGAACGTCAGCCAGGTCCTATGAGGACTTGCGGTTTCCGAATTTTTATAACGAGAGCTTTGGATTGATGAAGAGGGTGGCTTTGCGGGAACGATTCGCCATAACGCTTCGGGGTGAGTTCTTCAACATCTTCAATCGGACGGTGTTCGGCGGGCCTCCCGCGAATGCGAGCAACGCGAATTTCGGCAGGATCACATCGCAATCCAATAACCCGCGGCAAGGTCAAGTTTCGCTCCGGCTCGAGTTCTGAGCGCAGGGCGGGTAAGCTTACACTCCGGATCGGCACGCGGCGGTGTTGTGCGTTTGGTGAAGCTAACGGTTCAGTATCGGGCTTGGATGCGCAAAGGTGGTGGCGCCGGGCGCTATGATATGCCTGATCGGTATCAACAACAGGACGAAACCGGAAGGTGCTGCGGAGTTACGGATTCCGCGAGATTGCGGCCGGGATCGGCATACGCGCGAAACCTCACGCGACGGTTTGGGTTTGGAGGGACTCCCCACGCGTCTGCCCGATCAAGGCTAAGTACCAAGAATGGGTTATTTTAACTCAAGTTCGAGTGTAGCCCCTCATCAAGTTCTCTCATGGCGATTTCGTCCATGTTAATCTGACCAAGGTAGACGTCGTAGACCACCCACCTAGCTCCGTAGCCCATGCTAAGAACTATTCGCGCCGGGTTCGTGTACTTCGCAATCGTGTTTGGTACTGGATTCGCGCTCGGCGTGGTCCGGGTTCCGTTTCTCGTTCCACGCATCGGAGAGCGCTGGGCGGAACTGGCGGAAATGCCAATAATGGGAGCCACAGTCTTTTTCGCCGCAGGCTACATACTTCGGCGTTTTCCCGACATTCATCTCCCCAGTCGTGCTATGGTAGCCGGGCTTCTTGCATTGGCGCTTGCAGTATGCGCAGAGTTGGGGCTTGCAGTTTTCCTCCAAAGTAAGACCC
>JALYXI010000417.1 GCA_030947245.1 Acidobacteriota bacterium | reverse complement strand
TTCTTGCTGTGTACGAAGAGGGCAAGGACCAGCGGGACGAAGACGACGAAGAGTTGAAGCACAAGCTGCCCTTGGTGACCGAAGGGGAGATCCTTCGCTTCAAGGCGTTGCGGCCGGAACAGCACTTCACGGAACCTCCGCCGCGCTACAACGAAGCGACGCTGGTGAAAAAGCTGGAATCGGACGGCGTAGGGCGGCCTTCCACCTATGCGTCCATCCTTTCCACCATTCAAGACCGCGAGTACGTAACCAAGGAGGGCGGCAAGTTCAAGCCCACTGAGTTGGGGATGGTGGTTTGCGATCTGCTTCTGGAGAGTTTTAATGACATCTTCGACGTGAAGTATACGGCGCGGATGGAGGAAGAGCTCGACGATATCGAAGACGGCAAGCTGGACTGGCGCATCGCGATGTCCGGCTTCTACGACCGCTTCACGAAAGATATTGAACACGCCGAAGAGCACATGACGGACGTCAAGCGGATGGAGAAACCCACCGGCCTGAACTGCGAAAAGTGCTCAAAGCCGCTAGTGATCAAATGGGGTAAGCACGGCAGCTTTATTGCCTGCACGGGCTATCCCGATTGCACCTTCACGCGCGAACTGACGGTGGACCTGCCGGATGTCGACGGCGCGAACCTCGCCGAGCAGGGCGAAGAAGAATACTGCGAGAACTGTGGCAGGCCGATGGTGCTGAAGAAAGGCCGCTTCGGAACGTTTCTGGCATGCACCGGCTATCCGGATTGCAAGACCACGAAACAGCTTGGCGGGACGCAAAAGAAGGCAGACGTTCCGCTCGATGAGAAATGTCCGGCATGCGACAGCAACATGGTGCAGAAGGTCGGGCGCTTCGGCGAGTTTACGGCTTGCAGTAACTACCCAACCTGCAAACACGTGAAGCAGAAGACGATCGGGGTGAAGTGCCCGGAGTGTTCGGAAGGCGACATCAGCGAACGGCGTTCGAAGAAAGGAAAGACATTTTACGGCTGCACGCGATATCCGGACTGCAGCTTCGTCGCTTGGGCGAAACCGGTCAGTGAAAAATGCCCGGATTGCAGCAGCCCGTATCTGGTGGAAAAGTATTTGAAAGCCGGCCCGGTGCTGCAGTGCCCCAACGGCGAATGCAAGTTCAAGCGCGTGCTGGAGCCCGTACCCGCTTAGGCCAGGATCTCTTTAACAACCTCGCCCGCGACGTCGGTAAGACGGAAATCGCGACCGCTGTAGCGGTAGGTCAGCTTGGTGTGATCGAAGCCGAGCAGATGCAGCGCGGTGGCGTGGAGGTCATGCGGATGGACTGGCTTTTCAATCGCTTTGAAGCCAAAATCGTCGGTGGCGCCATGGACGATTCCGCCCTTCACGCCGCCTCCGGCAAGCACCATGGAAAAGCCATGGCTGTTGTGGTCGCGGCCGTTCTGTACTTTGACAAGGCCGCTGACTTCCACCACGGGCGTACGGCCGAATTCGCCACCGATGATGACGAGCGTGTCTTTGAGAAGTCCTGTTTGTTTCAGATCCTGGAGAAGCGCCGCGATGGGGCCGTCTGATTCTGCAGCCAGCTTCCGGTGGATGAGGATGTCGTCATGGTTGTCCCAGGGCTGCCCATCCCCGTAGTAGACCTGAACCATGCGGACGCCCCGTTCTACCAGCCGCCGGGCCATTAGGCAACCGCGGCCAAAGTTTCCATCACCATAGCGGGCGCGCGTCGCTTCGCTTTCCTTCGAAATGTCGAAAACTTCGGGCGCTTCGGTTTGCATCCGGTAAGCGATCTCGGCGGATTGAATGCTGGCTTCAAGCTGTGGGTCGTCGCCGGCTCGGTTCAGTTGCAGACGGTTGAGCTTGCCCAGAAGGTCCAACTGCTTCCGCTGGTCGGCGAGGCTCATGTCCCGGTTGCGAATGAAGGGGACCAGTTGCTCCGGCTTGCGCTCATTGTTGGGGATGTAGGTGCCTTGGTACACGGCGGGCAGGAAGCTGGAACTCCAGAGTTGGTGACCGATGACCGGCACGCCGGGGCACAACACCACAAAGCCGGGAAGATTCTGGTTTTCCGTGCCCAGGCCGTACGTGACCCAGGAGCCGAAGGAAGGGCGGCCCGGCATCTTGTCCCCGCAGTTCAGCATCAGCAGCGAAGGCTCGTGATTCGGGCGATCCGTGTACATGGAGCGGATTACGCAAAGGTCATCGGCACAGGCGCCCAGCTTGGGGAAGATCTCGCTGAACTCGGTACCGCTCTGCCCGTACTTCTTGAAGGTGAAAGGCGATTTCAGCAGGTTGCCGGTTTTGCGCTCGGTTTTCAGGTTGCCCGCGGGCATGGGCTGGCCGCTGAACTTGGTAAGCATGGGCTTCGGATCGAAGGTATCCACTTGGGACGGGCCGCCGTTCAGGAACAGGAAGATGACGTGTTTGGCTTTCGGGGCAAACTGCGGCGCCCGTGGGGCAAGGGGATCGACCGGTGCGGGGCTCGAAGCGGCAAGGAGCTGCGCCAGAGCGGCCGATCCGAAGCCGGTGCCCATTGTGTGGAGAAGCTGCCGTCTGGTCATGGTGTGATCCTCTATTGGATGAAGCTGAACTCGTTGGAACTGAGAAGCACTTGGGCATAGCGCGGCCAAGTAGCGCTTTCGAGATATTCCATCCCGAGCTGCTTCTCTTCCGGTGTGGGCGCGCGTTGGAATAGGAGGCTATAGGCGTGGTCGATTTTTGCGGGACTGTCGCCAAGACGCGCGGTGAGAGCTTTCGATTGAGCGGCCAGGAAGTCGCTGTTCATGAAGAACAGCCGCTGCAGCGGGACATTGGTTTCACTACGGAGGTCGCTGGTGTTGTTGGGGTTGGGGAAGTCGAAGAGCCCCAGAACAGTGTCCAGTTTGCGGCGGCTGACAAAGCCAAATGCCGTGCGGGAGTGGTTTTCGGCAGTGAGCTTAGTGGGTGCGCCGCCTTCTTTGCTGCTGTCGAGGTTGCCCGAAACGAAGAGCAGCGAGTCGCGTAGGGCTTCCGCGTCCAGGCGATGGCGGCTGTAGCGCCAGAGGAGGCGGTTTTCCGGGTCGATCTCAAGGTTCTTAGAAACGGCTTGCGTTCCAAGCGCATAGGCCGCGGAGAGCATGATTTCGCGATGCAGCTTCTTCAGGGACCAGCCTTCGCGCATGAACCGGGTGGCCAGGTAGTCCAGCAGTTCGGGATGGCTGGGCGTATCGCCTTGCAGCCCGAAGTTGCTGGGGGTGCGAACCAGGCCCTGGCCGAAATGATGCTGCCACACGCGATTCACGATGACACGCGCGGTGAGAGGATTCTCCGGATCGGCTATGGCGTTTGCGAGATCCAGGCGGGCTTTGCCTGTAAACTCCTGAGGTTCCCCTTTACTTAGGATTTGAAGGAAGTGCGGGGGCGCTATATCGCCGGGACTATCTTTGCTGCCTCGAATCCAGACGCGCTGTTCGTTCCATTTCGGGTTGTCTTGAATAGTCTGCAGGAATGGATAGGGTTTGGGCAGATCTTTCTTAAGTGCGGCGAGTTCCGTGCGGAGGTCATCGAGATGCGCCTTCCAGGGTCCGGAGAGAAAGCGGTCCACCTTGCCAAGGCCGTAGTGGAGCACGCCGCTTTTTGCGCCGAACAGGTCTTCCCATAGCACGTAACGGTCACGTTCGAGCGACACCAGGTTGGCGCTCGAGAGGTCGCTGCGGTTCGGGTTCAGGCCAAGCGTGATGTGGTTCTTATCATCGACCTCTTTCTTTTCGGTGAGAACGGCGAGCACCAAAGTCTGGAATTCAAGGGCGGCCGCGCGCTGGGAATCGGGCGTTTTCGCCGCAAACCACGCTTGAAGAAACGGGTGGTCTTTGACGGGTCTTTTAAGGTAAGCCTGCCACCGGGTCAGAGTTTCGGAATCGAGCGTGTTGCCGGGTTCGGCGAGCAGGTATTGCGCGGTTTGTGCGGCGAAGATCTCGCTCAACTGACGGCTCTGCTCTTCGGCGAAATCGGTGAGAGCCTTCTCTTTGGTGTTTACGGCTTTCAGCTTCGTGTCGTAGTCATCGACAACTTCTTTGGAAGCGAGCGGAGTCTGGTGAAGCTTTGTATTGGCGAAGATGCCGAGCAGCGAATAATAGTCCCGGGTTGGAATGGGATCGAATTTGTGATCATGGCACTGGGCACAGGCCACGGTGAGCGCGAGAAAGCCGCGCGTGGTGGCGTCCACGCGGTCATCCTGAAACTCGGGGCTGAGTGAGTAGAATCCCAGACCCGCTTGGTACTTCCCGGGTTCGGGCAGCAGGTCGCCCGCGATTTGCGCTTTCACGAAGGTGTCATACGGCATGTCACTGTTGAACGCGGCGATGACCCAGTCGCGGTAGCGGAACGCGTTGGGATACGGCTCTTCCTGGGTGGAGTTGAGCTTGTCGTCCGAGTAGCGGGCGATGTCGAGCCAGTAGCGGCCCCAGCGCTCGCCATAGTGCGGGGAAGCGAGCAGGCGATCGATCACTTTGGCGAAGGCCCCAGGGGAACGGTCGGCTTCGAAGGCGGCGGCGTCTTCAGGGGTAGGGGGAAGGCCAGTCAGATCGAAAGTGGCACGGCGAATGAGCGTTCGACGATCGGCGGGGCGATCGGTCTCAAGACCTTCGCGCGCGAGGCGAGCCTGGAGAAACCGATCGATCCCGGTTCTCCCTTTTCCCGCAGGAACGGGAGGATCGGCGACGGGGCGAAATGCCCAGAAGTTTCGCTGCGCTTCGGAGATGAGATAAGGCGCGGTGGTCACTGGTTTCAGGTTGGCGGGCCAGACTGCGCCGGCTTTCACCCACTGTTCGAGGGAGGCGATTTCTTCGTCTTTCAGTCTGCCGGTCGGCGGCATTTTGAGAGCGCCGTCATAGCGGATCGCCTGGATCAATTTGCTGTTCCCGGGGTCGCCGGGTATGATGGCGGGTCCGGACTTGCCACCATGAAGAAGATGGTCGCGAGTGTCGAGTTGGAGACCGCCCATGGCAGCGTCCGTATGACAGGAAAAGCACGCTTTCGCGAGAACCGGGCGGACCCGCATTTCAAAGGCGTCGTTCGAAGCGGCATCGAGAGAGGCGGTGAGCAGGGCAAGAAATGCCGCCATTCGCATGTGTCTAGTTTATGCGATTGAAGCCGCCGGGATGCGTTTACCTTTCGTATAGCTGAGTCATGCGGCGCAGGCGCTCCGCCAAGTCTTTGGTCAGGGCGCCGGACGGGAATCGCCAGCGCCAATTGCCGTCAGATTTGCCGGGTGTGTTCATGCGCGCTTCGCTTCCAGCCCCGAAAACATCCTGCAACGGGAACACCACTGTGCAGGCGACAGACGCCATCAGAGCACGGATGAACGCCCAATTTATTTCAGAACTCTCCGCCGCGAGGTAGTCGAGAGCCAATTGCTTTTCGTTCCGGACTTCTTCGGCGGTGCGGGTACTGTCACCGGCGCCGGTGCTTTCCCACCAGCCTACGGTTGTGTCGTTGTCGTGGGTGCCGGAATAAGCGAAGCGCTCGCGCGGATAATTATGAGGGCGGAATTCCGGAGCTTGGGGATCGCTGCCGAAGCCGAACTGCAGCACGGCCATTCCGGGAAACCCAAAGCGCTCGCGTATGGCTTCCACTTCGGGCGTGATGACGCCAAGGTTCTCGGCAACAATGGGAAGTTCGCCCAGTGCTTGCTGCGCGGCGGTGAAGAGTGCGGTTCCGGGAGCGTTCACCCAACGGCCGTTCACTGCCGTGGTTTCGCCCGCCGGCACCTCCCAATACGCTTCGAAGCCGCGGAAGTGGTCGAGACGGATGAGGTCAAAGAGGGCGAAGGAGGCGCGCAGGCGGCGGATCCACCAAGGGAAACCTTCGGTCTCCATTTTGTCCCAGCGGTAAATGGGATTACCCCAAAGCTGGCCGGTAGCGCTAAAGTAATCGGGCGGTACGCCGGAGACGACGTCGAGGCGGTAATCTTCGGGCTTTTGCCAGACATCGGCGCTGTCATATGCGACATAGATTGGCACATCGCCCATCAGCCGGATGTGGCGCGCGTGGCAATACTGCTTCAGTTCTTCGTACTGCGTGAAGAAGCAGAACTGACCATAGCGGATTTCATCCGGATCGGGATGCGCTTCTTTCCGCGCCATGAACAGGGTGAAAGGGTCGAGCCATTCCGCGTTGCTCGCGCAGAAAGCGGAATACGCATCGCGCATGGTGTCTGAAGCGCGGGATGAAAAGTTCCCGTATGCCTTGTGAAGAAGATGGGTCTTCCATTCGATCACCGCGCCAAAGTCTACTTCGCGTTCGGGGAAGGATGGGGGATGGGCAACGTCGCTTGCGGTAAGGACGCCATCGCGCAACAACAGGTCCGGGCTGATGAGCATGGGGTTGCCGGCAAAGGCGGAGAAAAGCTGGTAGGGAGAATCGCCGTATCCGGTGGGGCCGAGCGGCAGCACCTGCCAAAGAGTCTGGCCGGCTTCGGCGAGCCAATCCGCAAACGCGTGGGCTTCCGGGCCGAGGTCGCCGATGCCGTACCGGCCGGGCAGTGAGGTGGGATGCAGCAGAATACCGCTGGAGCGAGGGAACTTCACGCGCCTTCCCGGTAGGCGAAGTAATCCGCAATCTGTTCGCCTACGCGCGCAATGGCGTCTTCCAGGATCGCGCCGCTACCAAAATGATTGGCGGTGAAGACGCTGACCACAATGTCACGCCGCGGGCTTTCGAAGATGCCCACGTCATTGGCGATGTAAGGGAGGAAGTCGCCGGTCTTGTGCGGGATATTGAAAGTGGAAACGTACTTGGGGAGACGGGTGCGGTAGAGTTGCCCGCGCATGATGGCAAGCATCTGATCACTGGCCCGCTTGGTCACCGCTTTGCCGGTCTTGATGCGCTCCAGCAGCAGGCCCATGTCTTTGGGAGAAGAGAGGCCATACGGATGTTTCCCTTCCCGATGAAACTGATCGGCGCTTTTCGTTTCGCGGAGCGCGCGGAACCATTCGGAGGAGGGCGCGGTCGCGCGTGTAGCGGTAAGACCGTATTCGGCCATCAAATGGTTTACCGGTTCCACTCCGCCCACTTTCGCGAAGAGAATATCCGTCGCGGTATTGTCGCTGACAATGATCATGAGCGTAATGACATCTTTGATCGAGAAATCGGCGCCGGCATCGAAGGAGCGCATCACGCCCGTGCCGGGCCGTTTGTCTTCTTCGCGAAGTTTGAGGCGATCCTCAAGACCGAATTTTCCGGTTTCGATCTGCCGGAAAACTTCCACCATAAGCGGAATCTTGATCACACTCATGGTGTCCATCTGCTCCGTGGCATTCAGTTCAAGGTGCTCGCCGGTTTCGATGCACTTCACGTAGATCCCCCATTTGGCGTTGATGGATTTTGTGATCTTCTGAATGGATGCTTCGAGTAGACCGAGAGGAATTGCCCTTTGCGCGAGCGCCATGACCGGCGACGAGAGCAGCAGCGTCCTTCTGAGCATATTCAAGAGTAAAGCATGCACTTTCCCGGCGCCCTGTTGGCTATGGAGTGATGTTTCTCCGGCTGCATAACCTGTGAATCAGTTCATGTAGAATACAGTCGTGTCCGAACAAATATCCGATCACACCAGAAGAACGTTTTTTTCGCTTGGAGGCGCCGCACTGGCTGCTTCCGCCACTCAGCTCCGCGCCGCCGACGACAAGGTGAATGTTGCCGTTATCGGTTTGGGAGGGCGCGGGCGTGCCCACATGAATGAATATTCCAAGCTTCCCGATGCGCGCATTCTTGCAGTTTGCGACGTGGACCAGGCGGCTCTGGAGCGTGGGCAAGCCCAAGTGGAAAAGGCAACCGGAACCAAGCCGAAAGGCTATTCCGATATGCGCAAGGTTTTCGATGACAAGGAAATTCAGGCGGTCAGTATGCCGCTTCCGAACCACTGGCACGCGCTTGCCACCATTTGGGCCGTTCAGGCGGGCAAGGATGTATATGTCGAAAAACCTGCCTGTTACAACCCGTTTGAAGGTACGCAGATGATTGCCGCCGCGCGCAAGTACAACCGGATGGTGCAAATCGGTTCGCAGAGCCGCAGCATGGAGCACAAAATCAAAGCCATGCAGCTTCTGAAAGATGGAGCAATCGGGAAAGTGTATCTCGCCAAAGGGCTTTGCTTCAAGCGGCGGCCTTCAATCGGACATAAGCCGGACAGCCCCGTTCCGCCCGGAGTGGATTGGAGCATGTTTCTTGGACCTGCGCCGATGCGTCCCTTTAACGAACTGCGGTTCAAATACAACTGGCACTGGTTCTGGGACACGGGCAATGGCGACATCGGCAACCAGGGCGTTCATGAGATGGACATCGCGCGCTGGGGTTTGGGCGTCCAGAACCTTCCGGCGGCCGTGAGTTCAACAGGTGGCAAGTACGTGTATGACGACGATCAGGAAACGCCGAACACCCAGATGGCCACGTTCGATTACGGCGATAAGGAGCTGATGTTTGAAGTGCGCGGGCTTCCCACGGGTCCGGAGGGCGGCTTGCAGATTCGGGGCGGGAACACGGTCGGGAATCTCTTCTACGGCAGTGATGGTTGGATGGCTGTGGACGGCGCGGGTTTTCAGGTTTACAAGGGCGACAAGAATGAGAAGACCATGGACGAGAAAAACACCGGAATGGGCGATACCGGTCCTCACATGGCGAATTTCCTCGCGGCGGTGAAGAGCCGGGACATGAAGGATCTCCACGCCGATGTCCAGATTGGCGTGCTTTCGGCGGATCTGTGCCATCTTGCGAATATCAGCTACCGGTTGAAGCGCAATCTGAAGTTCGACGATGCGACCCAGAAATTTGTCAATGACAACGAAGCGAATGCGCTGTTGACGCGGAAATACCGGGCGCCTTACATCGTGCCGGCAAAAGTGTAATTCACCCCCCTTCAGGCGGACGGGGCAGGGTGCTTGCCCATGCGTTTGGCGTAGCCCTCTTTGTTCACTTGGCGGGTGCGGCCCAGGGCCAAGGCAGCTTCCGGGACATTGTGGGTGATGGTACTGCCGGCCGCTACGTAAGCGTGGTCCGCGATCTGGACGGGGGCCACGAGGGTTGAGTTGCTGCCGACGAAAGCGGCATTGCCTATCTTAGTGGGGTGCTTGTGCGCTCCATCGTAATTGCATGTGATGGTGCCCGCGCCTATGTTGGCGCCTTCGCCTATGGTCGCGTCGCCCAAGTAGGCCAAGTGCATGGCTTTGGTTCCGCGGCCTACCGTTGCCTTCTTAAGCTCAACGAAGTTTCCCACATGAACGCCTTCCGCCAAATGATTTCCCATGCGGAGGCGCGAGAAAGGGCCGGCGTGGACGGCCCGCTCCAGTTTGGATGTGCCGATTAGTGTAAACGGTTGGATATCAACGTCGTCGGATAACTCCGAATCTGTGATGATGGACCCGGCGCCGACACGGCAGTTTTCGCCGATGCGCGTATAGCCGCGGAGTTGGACAAAGGGCTCGATCACGGTGTCGATACCCACCGTGACATCGGCATCGACGGTGACTGTTTCGGGTTTTTCCACTGTCACGCCGTCGAGCATCAACTGATGGATCTTTCGCGCGCGGAAGGTGTGGTCGACGGCTGCGAGTTCAACCCGGTTATTAATGCCCAGCAGTTCGGCTGAGTCCTTCACCTTCATGGCGTGAACGGCATGGCCCTGCCTGATGAGGATCTCGATCATATCGGTCAGGTAATATTCGCGCGCCGGGTTGTCCGGAGTGAGCCGGTCGACATATTTCCAGAAGAGCGTGGCATCAAAGCAGTAAACACCGGCATTGATCTCATGCACGGCAAGTTGTTCGCGGTTCGCGGATTTCTGCTCCACGATGCATTCCACTTCACCGGTTTCCGTGCGGATGATGCGGCCGTAGCCGGTGGGATCGGTAAGCTTCGTGGTGAGTAGAGTGCAGCCGCCGGAGTGCTCCCGCTGGTAGCTGACGAGCTGGTTCAAGGTAGCAGGTAGAATCAGCGGGCAATCACCATAAAAGACCACCAGAAGACCGCCGAGTTGCTCAAGCGCTTCCCGGCCACAGAGAATGGCATGACCGGTTCCCTTTTGTTCCTCCTGGTGAATGCACTGAATGCCGTGATGGGCAACGTTCGCCCGGACCTCCTCCGCCTGGTGGCCAACCACCACGAATGTATGGTTCGGCGATGCCAACTCCAGCGCAGTGTGGACGGTGTGATCGATGAGGGTGCGGCCGCCTGCGCGGTGAAGCACTTTCGCTTTGCGGGATTTCATTCGGGTGCCGAGTCCGGCGGCCAGGATGACTACTGTGACATCGTTCATGAGAATTGTTCTATTGTCTTCCGCGACGGCCTTCCTGCGCGAGTTCGACGGCAACAGCCGCACTGGTTTTAGGATTGTGGCGGACTCGCTGGCCCTTTTCAAGAAGGGCGGCGTTGACAATCCGGACACCCAGGGCGCGAATGGCGTCAAGATCATTCTCGACGGGGCGCACGTTGGTTTCCGCGTAGCGGCGAAGGGCGGGTTTGCTGATGGGCGACGTGTTCACAACGGCGTAGTCGATCAGGCGGCTGGCGCGAGCGTGTTTCTGAATGGCACGGATGTGGTCGGAGGCGCGGAAGTCGATGGTCTCGCCGGGCTGCCACATCAGGTTCACAAAGTAGGCCTTCACGGCTTGCGATTGGGCGATGGCTTTGGGAATACCGGAAACAAGCAGGTTGGGAATGACGCTGGTAAACAGGGAGCCGGGACCGAGTGTGATCAGATCGGCACGGGCGATTGCTTCCAGTGTTTCGGGGAGAGGCTTGCAGACGCGCGGGTAAAGCCTGATGCGTTCGATACGCCGGCGGCTGCGGCTAATGCGGGTTTCGCCGCGAACGGTGGTTCCGTCCACCAGTTCGGCCTCCAGTTGCACGTTGCGCGCCGTGGAAGGATAAATGGAGCCCATGATGGCAAGGGCTTTGCAGGATTGTTTAACAGCCTCGGAGAACTCACCGGTGATGTGGGTGAGCGCGGTCAGGAAGAGATTCCCGAAGCTGTGGCCCGCCAAACCGCGGCCGCTCGCGAAGCGGTACTGGAACAACTGCGAGAGTAGGGCTTCATCTTCGGAAAGCGCGACCATGCAATTGCGGATGTCGCCGGGCGGGAGGATTTCGAAATCCCGGCGCAGGCGGCCGGAGCTGCCGCCATCATCCGTAACGGTGACGACGGCTGTGATATCGAGCGGGGCGTAGCGCTTGAGGCCTTTCAGAAGCGCAGACAGCCCGGTGCCGCCGCCGATTGCGACAACGCGGAGAGGATCTGACATCGAGGAGGTCTTGGCTAGTGAGGTTCGCGCTGTTTTTCAGGGTAGAGCAGTTGCTGGATCAGTGGCTGCTGGGAGACCGGGGCGAAGTCGGAGTCCTGGCGGGCGGCGGCCCGATTTCTGGGATTCAGCGCGATGGCTTCTTTCAAGTTCTCATAGGCGCCTTCGGTATCGCCAGAAAGCCCGGCGCAGAGGGCGAGCGCATAGTACAGATGATCCACTGAGGAATTCTGGCCGTCGAGAATCAAGCTCATCGCACAATCCAAATGTTTGCGGGCCTTCTCCACGTCACGCGCGTTCAGCCGTTCAATCGCGTAATTGTAGTGGTCTTCCAGGCTTTCCAGAGAAAGCGCGGGCTGATTCAAGCGGCGGTCGCACATGATGATGTGGAGCCGGGCATTGTGGGCGATTTCCTTCTGCGGCCCGATGATTGCTTCGGTAAGCAGCACCTTTGCCTCGCCAAACTGCTGAGCGCGGAACAGGCGCATGGCACGGTCGAAGGTCTGTAATTGCAGTTCAAATTCATTGCGGGGTTGGCTGTTAGGGGCAGGACGGACAAGGATGCCGTCGTGCAAAACACTTTGGGAAGCATTCGCAGCTTTGGCCGGTGGAGCTTTTTTCTTGGAAGACATGCATTGGCAGCCTCACCTAGCTGCAAGTAGTTACCTGTTTTAACAAATTACCGCGGTTTAGTCAAAACCCTTGAACAATATGTACCGCTTCCTCAGGCCCTTTCCCGATCTCGCCAGAACGTCGTAACGCTGCTCCCGCAACGTCCGCTCCACCCACCCGTACTTCTCCGCCTGATGGGCAGCCTCGAACTGATTTCCTAACTGCCTTCCACAAACGCCCGGATCTGCTCCAGACTCCGTTGGTCCTGCTTCATGCTGATTCGCAATCACCAGCATCCGATTCCCACCTTCAGGCTCATCTTGTGTTGGACACACACTGCCTCTTCAGGCTCATCGTGCATTGGAAGAGACTATCTTGGGGCCGCTCGCTCAGGTGATGTTATCCTGAAATCACACGCCAGGAAGATCTTTTTGAAAGTCGGATTTGTAAGTTTGGGC
>JALYXI010000415.1 GCA_030947245.1 Acidobacteriota bacterium | reverse complement strand
GCCATGTCCTGGGCACAGTTTCCACCACGCTGTCCGTCATCGCTGATTTGGTGGTGATTTTGTTTGTGGGGTTTTATTTCGCGATCGATCCCGGTCTGTACCGCCGCGGCATTCTCCTGCTGATTCCCGACAAGGGTCAAAAGCGGGCAGAGGAGGTGCTCGACCGATTGCAACAAAAACTCCGGCGCTGGCTAATCGGCAAGCTGGCCCTTATGCTCTTCGTCGGAGTTGCGACGGCGTTGGGCTTGTGGGCCATGCACATGCCCCTCATCGCGATACTGGCGGGACTGGCTGCCCTGCTGGACTTCATCCCGAATATCGGACCCATCATCTCCGCAGTGCCGGCGATGCTTCTGGCCCTGACGCATAGCCCGGCGGACGCGCTCTGGGTGGCAGTCCTTTATTTGGTTGTGCAGGTTGTAGAGAGCTACATTTTACAGCCGTTAGTGCAGCAGCGGGCGGTCTCCCTGCCACCCTCGTTGACTCTCTGCGCCCAGGTCCTCGCTGGAACCTTGCTGGGTATGTTCGGCCTGATCATCGCCACCCCCTTGACAGTGGCACTCATGAACCTAGTTCAAGCGCTTTATGTGGAAGACTATCTTGGAAAGAAGGGCAATCCATAGTGTAGCGGCGGATTGTGTGTTTGGTTCAGTGGAGAGCGCCCCGGTTGCCACAGTCAGGAAGCGAGCAACCGGGCAAAGTAGTCCAGCCTGGAAATCGTGCCTGTAATGTCTTCTTCGGTGGTCCGGGGATTGATGGTGCAGAGTCGCAGCGCAGTGACGCCGAGCAAATTGGTTGAGGTGAGAAAGGCGTACCCATCCCGGAGCATTTCATCGACGATCCGCGTTTGCATGGCATCGCTCGCGCCAAAGCGGAAGCAGACGATGCCCATGCCGGCAGGAGAAAGGATTTGGCAGCCGGGAGTAGCGCGGAGTTGCCGCTCAGCGAACTCGGCGAGTTCGAAGCCGCGAGTGATTGCGCAGCGGAAGGCGTCCAAGCCGAAGGTGTGCAGGGAGAGCCAGACTTTCAGGGCGCGAAAGCTGCGCGTGAGTTGGATGCCGTAATCGCACGGGTGGATCTCGGCCTCGCCGCGGTGGACGTCGCGAAGGTACTCGGGCATGATTTGGAACGCACTCTTCAGGTGGCCGCTGTTCCTTGCCAGAACGCAGCCGCATTCGAAACTTTGAAAAAGCCACTTGTGCGGGTCGAGCGAGAGGGAGTCGGCCAATTCAAGTCCCCGGAGCAGGGCTTTGCCGCGATCGCACAGGATGGCTGCGGCTCCATAAGCGCCATCGGCATGCAGCCACATCCCGTTATCGCGGGCGACAGCGGCTAAATCAGCGAGAGGATCGACAGCGCCCGTGTTGGTGGTTCCGGCATTGGCGACAATGCAGAAAGGGCGGAACCCGGCGGTGCGGTCGGCCCGAATTGCGCTGCATAGTTCAGAGATGGGAAGCCGGAATTCCCGGTCGCACGGGATGCGGCGAAGCTGATCAGGCCCGAAGCCGATGACACGCAGAGCACGCTCCACAGAGGAATGCGTCTGGTCAGAGAAGTAGACGGTTGCACCTTCGACGCGGTCCGCGAGGAGGGCGTGGCGCGCGGCGACGAGCGCCGTCATGTTGGCCACAGAACCGCCGCTGACGAAGAGGCCGCCGGCGGTTTCGGGGAGCCCGCAGGAAGTACGCAGCCAGTTGACCACGCTAAGTTCCAGCGCGGCAGCGGCTGAGCCGCCCAGCCATGTGCCGTTGAAGATGTTGAAGCCGGAGGATATCGCGTCGGCCATGGCGCTCATGAAATTGTTCGGGCCGGGAACAAAGGCGAAAAAACGGGGGTGATCCACTTTTAGGTTGTTGGGAAGAATCTCGCGCTCGATAAAATCGAGCAGAACGTGTGGATCACCAGGCCCGTCGGGCGGCGGGTTTGCAAGAAGAGGGCGGATGCAGGCGGGGTCTGCTTTGGCCCCCACCGGTTGTTGCTTCATATTTGCGAAGTGATCGGTCAGCAGGTCGACGACGCGGTAGCCGAAGCGGCGCATTTCCTCAGGAGTGAGTTCAAGAGAACCCGGGTTCAGGTGAGCGGGTTCGATCAGCAGAGTATCTCCATGGAAGCCTGCTACCATCTTGCCCGAACTCAAAACCGAAACCGCCGGCGATTGCAGTGGCGGCGGCTCGCTGCCTTCCCGAAGAACTCTCCTGAGGCGGCCGGATTGGCACGGCGCCGGTAAGTTCTAAGAAATCCGCCCGTGACGCTCTTCCGACCGATCGCAATCGCCTTGCGGGAGAATTTGACCGTATTATATTGCGATGGTCCGAACTCGATCAGCCGCGTCTTCTCTGGGTGTAGCTGAAGTTCGAATTTTGCCAGCCGCACTTTGCCTAAATTGACATCGTGAACGGCCCTCGCTATATTTCTTGAAACTGTGTATTATCAGTTGCATATTGTAACCTCACCGTATTGTTCTCATCGTCCGAGTTAAGTACAGAAGTGAGCCCCGGGGGTAGTGGCAATGGCCGAGAAAGAGACCAGCGAGCAGGTTGAATCTTCCACTCCCATGGGAGCGGAGGATTATGAGCATCTGCTTGAGGACTATAGCCATTTCGTTCCACCGGCCGAGGACGAGTTGCTCGAAGGGCGAGTGCTTCAGGTTACGCCCAAAGATGTAATCGTCGATTTCGCCTATAAATCGGAAGGAATCGTTCCCATTGAGCAGTTTCAGAATGCCGCCGGCGAGACAACAGTTCAGCCGGGTGACGTCATCGATGTGATGGTGGATTATCAGGCGGAACGCGTCGAAGGCTATGTGACGCTTTCGCACACAAAAGCGGCGCGGCTTCGGGTTTGGACCGATCTGGAACGCGCCTTTGAACAGCAACTCACCATTCTGGGCCGCGTGGTAGGCCGTGTGAAAGGTGGCATGTCGGTAGACGTCGGGATCACCGGCTTTATGCCCGGATCCCAGGTGGACGCGCGGCCCCTGCGCAATCTGGATGCGCTGGTGGGCCAGGACGTCCCGGTCAAGATCATCAAGCTGAACCGGCGCCGTGGCAACGTGGTCGTTTCCCGCCGCGCGGCTATGGAACAGGATGTGAACGAGCGCCGCTCCGTGACCCTGGAACATCTCCATGAGGGCGCCGTTGTCACCGGGGTTGTAAAGAACCTGACGGAGTACGGAGCGTTTATCGATCTCGGCGGCATCGACGGGCTCCTCCATGTGACCGACATGTCGCACGGGCGTATCGGGCATCCTTCCGAGGTTGTGCAGCCTGGCGATGAAGTGACCGTTCAGGTGCTGAAGTATGAGCCGCAGAAGGAGCGCATCTCCCTTGGCATGAAGCAATTGTTGGGCGATCCTTGGGAGAATATACAAGAGCGGTACCCGGTGAATTCGCGCGTAATCGGGCGTGTTGTCAACGTAGCCGATTATGGAGCTTTCATCGAACTGGAGCCGGGCGTTGAAGGCTTAATTCATGTGAGCGAGATGACGTGGTCGCGGCGCATGAAACACCCTTCGAAAGTAGTGAAGCCGGGCGACCAGGTGGAAGCCGTGGTATTGGAGCTACATCCGAAAGACCGGCGAATCTCCCTCGGATTGAAACAGTTGGAAGCAAACCCCTGGAGCACTATAGAGACCCGTTACAGCATTGGTTCCGTGGTAGAGGGCCGGGTCCGAAATATGACGGATTTCGGGGCTTTCATCGAGATTGAGGAGGGGATCGATGGACTGGTGCATGTGTCCGATCTTTCGTGGACCAAACGGATCAAGCATCCTTCCGAGGTCTTACGAAAAGGTTCCATCACACAGGCCGTGATTCTGGGGATTGACGCGCAGGCCAAGCGGCTTTCCCTTGGCGTGAAGCATTTGCATCCGGATGCCTGGGAAACGTACTTTCAAAGTCACAATGTGAACGATCTGGTGCACGGCCGTGTATGCCGTCTTTCGAGCTTTGGCGGTTTTGTGGAGTTGGCGGAAGGTGTGGAGGGGCTCTGCCATTACTCCGAGACCCCGGGCTATTCAGGAAGAAAGCCGGACCCGCCGCCGCTGCAAGTGGGACAGGATCTGGATTTCAAGATCATTCGAATGAATGAGGAAGAAAAAAAAATCGGGCTAAGTTTGAAAGCGGTGCTGGAAGCCGAAGAGAAGAACCGCCTGGACGACTATCAACGTCACGCGGCGGCGGCTACCCTGCGGATGGATGCATTTCGCAAGAATCCCACGCCGGAGCAGCAGGATTAGTATCCGGCAGAGAGGGCTTATTGCCAAAAGCGGCTCTATGGGCGATACTGAATTTCTCGCTAATCGCTTGAATTCAGGAGACCTTAAGGGATGACGAAAGCCGACCTGATTGAGGAAGTGTCTCGCGTTGTCGAGATGACCAGGAAGGAATCCGAGGTTATCGTTGAATCGATTTTCGATAGCATCGTGCGGGCGTTGCGGTCTGGCGACAAGATCGAAGTTCGCGGTTTCGGCAGTTTCCGGACGCGGCAGCGGCAGCCCCGTGTGGGTCGAAATCCTAAAACTGGAACGCGGGTGGAAGTGCCTGCCAAGAAAATCCCCTACTTTAAACCCAGCAAAGAGTTGAAGGACGTCGTGAACCATCCGCACTCCGTTGCTCCTGTTGGGGCTGACGAAACCGAAGCGGATTCGCCGCCTTCGACACGGCTTCTCAGATAACGGCAAGCCGGCATGGACTATCTCTGGAGCCCTTGGCGGTTCCGCTACATCGCGGGCCCGAAACCGGAGCGGGAGTGCATCTTTTGCGAGATCGCGCGATCGGACGATGATAAACGCAACCTGGTCTTGTTCCGCGCGCAATTCACGTTCGTGGTTCTGAACCGTTACCCATACACAGTGGGGCATCTGATGATCGTTCCGTTTACGCATGTTCGTTCATTAGAGGAAATGCAGGAGACGGCGGCTGGGGAGATGATGCTGCTGATGCGCCGCGCCGAATCCGTGTTGGGAACGGTGTATCATCCGGAGGGGTTGAATATGGGTCTGAATCTGGGAGCGAGCGCCGGCGCGGGCGTAGCCGGCCACCTTCACATGCACGTTGTGCCGCGCTGGGACGGGGATGCCAACTTTATGACCACCGTAGCGGAAACCAGGGTGCTGCCGGAAAGCCTGGATTTCACGTACGAAAAACTGAAGGCCGCATGCGCGCGTTGGTAGCGGAATTTCTGGGAACCCTGGTACTGATGATGTTCGGTACCGGAGTGGTTGCCATGACCGTACTGTTCGGTAAAGGCGTACCGGGTGAGGTTGTGAATGGCGGGTATACGAACATCACGATCGCCTGGGGGGTTGGCGTCACAATGGGCATCTATGTAGCGAATCGAGCTTCAGGAGCCCATTTGAATCCAGCCGTAACCATCAGCCTGGCTGTCTTTCGAGGTTTCTCCTGGGCGAAGGTTGTGCCCTACATCCTGGCCCAGGTATCGGGTGCGTTTTGCGCGGCGGCTCTGGTGTTCTGGAACTACCGGCCCGCTTTTCACGCGTTCGACCCTGGCTTGGCGAAAACGGCCGGTGTGTTTACTACCTTTCCTGCCTTTCCGGAGCAACTCAGCGCCGGTCTGCTGGACCAGGTGATCGGCACCGCGCTGTTGATGTTCTTGATCCTGGCAATCGGGGAGCAGGCCAATGAATTGGGGCCGATTTTGGTGGGCCTTGTTGTGGTGGCGATAGGCATGGCATTCGGAGGAATGCACGGGTACGCCATTAATCCGGCGCGCGATTTCGGGCCGCGCCTTTTCACCGCTCTCGCCGGGTTTCAGAACAACGGGTTAACCAACGGAGCCCCGGTGTTCTGGGTCCCCATTGTGGGTCCCATCGTGGGGGGGCTGATAGGCTCGGCGCTGTACACCTTCGCGCTGCCGGACCAGTCTTCGACACGCAAGCCCTCCACACGCTGAAACTCTCGCAAGCGCGAAGTGTTGTATGATGCCCACACTAAAGGAGCAGGCCACCATGCCACTTCGCTTACGAGTAGCTCTCGCCGCTGTTCTCGCCACCGCTTTTTGGTTCACTGATAAACTCTCAGCCCAAGCCGTCTACGGCAGCATAGTCGGCACGGTGCTCGACACCTCCGGCGCGGCTGTCGCTGGCGCGAAGATCACCATCCGCAACGTGGAACGCGATGTCACTAACACGACTACCACGAACGAATCCGGTAATTACAGCCAGCGGTATCTGATCGTGGGGCGCTATCAAGTGCGCGTCGAAGCTGCCGGTTTCAAGAGTTTTCAGCAAGATAACGTCGGCGTATCCGTCGACTCCGAAGCGCTCGTGGATATCAAGCTGGAAGTCGGGGAAACGACGCAAACG
>JALYXI010000412.1 GCA_030947245.1 Acidobacteriota bacterium | reverse complement strand
GCTCACGCCAATCGACCGCACCCACCAGCTTGCGGCCGTTCACGAACAGAGTGGGAGTGGATTGCACGCCCAGAGCGCGCCCCTGCGCCAGGCTTTGCTCCACTGAGGCATCGAAGGTTTTCGAGTTCATGCAGGCCTTCAGCTTGTCTCCGTCAAGCTCCTTGGTTCGCGCGAACTCAAGGACTTTCGCCTCCAGATTCCCGGCGGCAATCTGTTCCTGCTGTTCGAAAATCCAATCGTGATAATCCCAAAACGCCGCGGGATTCATTTTGAAGATGCACTGGCCGGCATCGGCTGCGGCGCGCGCCCAGGGATGAACGCTTTCGAGCGGAAAATCCATGAAGTACAGGCGGACCTCTTTGGGGTAGTCTTTCAGCAGGTTCTCGCGGAGGGTCTTGGCCTCGTCACGGCAAAAGTGGCACTCAAAATCGCTGAACTCCACCAGAACTACCGGCGCTCCCGGGGTGCCCATGCTGGGCCGCAGCTCGGTCTTGATCTTGTCGAGATCGCTCTTGAAGGGGTTCTGGGCGATGTCGAAAACCTGGCCGCGGATGATCTTCCGGCCGTCTTTCGAAACGTAGAAAACCTCTTCCTGGCTCGCTTTTCCCTGCGATGCGCGCACGCGCACTTCGTCAAAGCCCGGTATGGGCCCGGGCTTAGGATCGCCAACTTCAACCTGAATCGCCGTGGGCCAGACAAACAGATGCCGGACGTAGGATTCAAACACCGATTTATTGAACGCCGGTGTCTGGGAAACGACGGGACGTTTGACCGGGGGCGCCGCTGAAACCGCAAGCGCGAAGCAGCAGAGCAAAGTAACGGCTCGCATTACATCACCGGTCCGATGCGCCACGGCACGAACTCCTTGTGGCCCAGCAACTCGGCTTTCGTCCGTTCGCCCGAAGCGACGCGCAGCACCATAGCGAAGATTTCCTGGCCGACTTCCGCGACCGATTGCTCGCCATCCGCAATCTTACCCGCGTTGATGTCCATGTTTTCCGTCATGCGGCCGTAGGTGAAGCTGTTGCTCGCAATCTTGATTACCGGAATGGAGGGGAAGCCGATCGCGCTGCCGCGGCCCGTGGTGAACGCGATTACGTTGCAGCCGCCGGCCGCCAAACCGGTTAGAGAGACGGGATCGTAGCCGGGGGTATCCATGAAGACAAACCCAGGCGTGCGGACGCGTTCAGCATACGCAACCGCATCCGTCAGGGTGGAAGTACCCGCTTTCGCGACCGCGCCCAGAGACTTTTCGAGAATGTTCGAAAGGCCGCCAGCCTTGTTTCCCGGCGACGGATTGTCATCGAAGCTGCCACCGAAGCGGTTCAAGTACGTCTTATAGCCCGTGACAAACCCGAGCAGCTTTTCCGCGACCTCGCGGTTGCGCGCGCGCTCCACCAACAGGTGCTCGGCGCCGAAGATCTCCGTGGTTTCGGCTAGAACGGCAGTAGCCCCAATCGCAGCCAGCAGATCCGAACAGTACCCCAGGGCCGGGTTGGCCGTGATTCCGGAAAAGGAATCCGATCCGCCGCAGTTCAGGCCCAGGACGATCTTCGAAGCCGGAATCTCCACTCGCTCTTCGGCTGAAGCTTCGTCCATTAAGCGCTCGATTTCACGATGGGCCGCAGCCACGGCCCCGCTGGTGCCTCCGCTATTTTGCACGGTTAAACCCACTAAACGGCTGGTTCGCGGGGCATTCGGTCCCAAATAATGCTCAATCTGGTTCACCTCGCACCCCAGCCCCAGAATCACCGCCGCCGCCACGTTCGGATGGGCCAGAACACCGGACAGAGTGCGCTGCAATTGCTGGCTGTCGGGACCGATCGACATGCCGCAACCTTCGCCGTGAGGGAAGGCGACGATGCCATCAATGTTGGCGGGCAGCGCGCGGCCGTCAAAACTTGCGGCGATCAGCTCGGAAGTGTGAGCGGCGCAGTTGCTTGCCGCAACCACGGCAATGTAATTCCGCGTGCCGGCCCGGCCATCTTCGCGCGCGTAGCCCAGGAACTTGGGCATATGGGAGGGCGGCGCGGGGAAGGGCGCCTCTCCGGACGGGTAGCGGTAATCGACTGCGGTTTCCTGGTAGGACAAGTTGTGCGTATGGATGTGCTGACCGGGCTCAATGGCCTGCTTCGCGCGACCGATATTTTGACCATAGCGTACGACAATCTCACCCTGAGCGATGCGGCGCAACGCGACTTTATGACCTGAGGGAACGTGGTCCCGAACCGTGACGGGAATACCATCAATCCGCAATTCCGCATCCGGCGCCAGAGGCACGCGGGCGACTGCGACATTGTCCGTCGAGTGAAGGTGAATGGCCGAATTTTCGGCAGTGGGGAGTTTCGCTATTTCGAGTAACTGCATGATTACCTCATCAGAACGAATTCGTTGACCTGCTCGCCGGAATGGACGTGGAGCTTGCCGGCGACGGGGTGAATCCAGAGTCCGGCGCCGCCCTCCGGCAGGGGGATTTCGGCCGGCGTGCCGACCACGGTGAAGTTCTGGGTTTCCGCATCGGCATTGAGCTTGCCGAGGTGAAGATGCCCATGGCACTGGGTGCGGCGCTCCTCGCCGTTGTAGGCGATGCCCCAATCTTCTCCCCAGACGCTCTTTGCCTTCTCAATCGCCACGGTCCAAAGTTCGGTCCGCGCGGCGGGACTCATCTCCCCGAGCGAGTGCGGCCCGGGATAGTGATTCCTCGGCAAGGCCAGCAAGCGATTGGGCTTGGTGGGATTGGCGTCTTTCAGAAAAAACACCGTTGTGCCGGCGGGCTGCTGTTCCGCGACTTTGCAGAGGCTGCATTCACGGGCTTCGAGAGTTTCCGGCTTCGCCACGTCGCACGCGCAGCTTCGCACGTCGGCCAGCCACAAGATCGCAAGAAGAATCGGAATCACTTTGACTCTATGGTATCGCCCGCGGGCAAGGGCCGTTTTGCCGAACCACTATCCTATACATGAGCCCTTGCGAAACTCACCCCTTCTTCCCATATTCCTGATCGTTCTGGTGGATGTACTTGGAATGGCGATCATCCTTCCCTTGCTGCCGTTTTATTCCGAGCGCATGGGGGCCTCAGCGATGGTGGTGGGCTTGCTAGTTGCTTCCTATGCGGCGTGCCAGCTTGTGGCGGGTCCGATTCTGGGGCAGATTTCCGACCGTGTCGGCCGCAAGCCGGTTCTGCTGGTCAGCCAACTGGGGACGCTGATTGGTTTTCTGATTCTGGCCCGCGCGCAGGTGCTCTGGGTGGTGTTTCTGTCGCGCATCATCGACGGCGCGACGGCCGGGAATCTGTCTCTGGCGCAAGCATATATCGCCGATGTGACCAGGCCTTCGGAGCGATCGAAGTCGTTTGCGGTAATCGGAATTGCATTCGGAGTAGGGTTTCTCATCGGCCCGGCGATTTCCGGCTTTCTTTCCACTTACGGCTATAGCGCGCCCGTGTACGCGGCGGCACTGCTGTCCTTTTCGAGTATTTTGTGCACCTACTTTTTGTTGCCTGCGCGGCCGCCTGCTCCGGAACCCGAAGCAGGCGAGGGTCCTCCGATGCCGGCAGGCAAGCGGCTCCGCATGCTGGATCTGGGCGGGTACCTGACATACTTTCGCCGCCCCGTGCTGCGGATTTACCTCTTTCAGTTTTTTCTTTTCGCTTTCTCGTTTTCGACCTACGTAAGCGGTTTTGCCCTGTTTGCGCAGCGGCGGTTTCACTTTGGTCCGCGCGAAGTAGGGTATCTGTTCGCCTGGGTGGGCTTGCTTGGAATCATTCTGCAGGGCGGTTTGATCGGCCGGCTGGTGAAGCGATTCGGCGAGAAAAAGCTGGTGTTCTCGGGCTTTGTGTGCGGGGGCATCGGGTACGCCGCGGTCGGGTTTACGTTCGATTGGCACTACCTTTACGTAGTCAGTGTGATTGCGTCTTACGGCATGGGCGTGCTGCGGCCCGCGGTGACGAGCCTGGTGACGCAGAACGCGGGGCGCGAAGAGCAGGGCGTCGTTCTGGGGCTGACCCAATCGTTGACGTCCGTCAGCCAGATCGCCGCGCCGATTCTGGCGGGTGCGTTGATCGATCAAGGGTGGTTGACTCCCTGGGCGCTGGTGGCGGCCGGAACATGCCTGGCCGGGGCGATCGCCAGCACGCCTCGCGGCGCTGCCGTCACGAGCGTGAAAATGCCGTAGCCATACAGCCCTGGTGTTACACTGACGGGGAACTTTACGGATGCTGCTTGCCAGAGAATTTGTAGCTTACATCTCGCGCCAGATTGTGGCTCGGCTCAACCCTTCCATCATTGAAACGGCTTCTCCTCAGATGGTGGTTGAACTGGTCGACACCCTGATTGAGGACGAGCTTGAGGTGGAAGACCGCTTAAACGACGAGGTGCGCGAAATCCTTCTGCAGTACAGCGAGTATATGCGGCGGGAAGGCGTCAGCTATCAGGAGATGTTCCGCAGGACGAAAAACACGCTGATTGCCCAACGCAAAGTGGTGCGCGCCGCCGGACGCGACACGGGCGACCCGATGAAGCTCTCGCGGGACAAGATTACCGACATTTCGCACAAGCTGGTGGCTGCGCTGAAAAAATCCCGGGATGTCCGGGTCAAGAAAGAGCCAAACGAGGTGCGCCTGGCCATCGTGCGGGCGTTGACGGACATGCTCACTATCGAAGACAAGGTGGACAAAGCGGCTCGCGACAAGGTCCGGTCTACCAAGCGCGAAGTGCCGGAAGGCAGCGAGGAGTGGGATCTGATGCAGAGGAAATACTACGCGGAAGAGTTGAAGAAGCTGGGCATCGATCTCGCTCGCTAAATGATTGTCGTTCTGGGCAGCCTGAACATGGATTTCGTAGTCCGGATGGAGCACCTGCCCGCAGCCGGGCAGACGGTTCTGGGAAGGGATTTTGAAACGCTGCCCGGGGGTAAGGGCGCGAATCAGGCCCACGCGGCGGCACGGTTGGGGGCCACGGTCCGGATGATGGGCTGCGTAGGGCGCGATGCTTTTGGCGAACAGTTGAAGGCCAGCCTGGTTTCGGCGGGGGTGGATGTTTCGGGTGTGGAAGCAGTAGAGACGCACCCGACCGGTGTTGCGCTGATCTCGGTGGACGCGGCGGGACAGAACTCGATCGTTGTGGCGCCGGGGGCGAATCATGCGGAAATTGCGCTCTCCGCTGATATATTTCGCGGAGCACGGGTGGCTTTGTTTCAGTTGGAAACGCCGCTTGGAACCGTGCGCGACGGCCTTACGTATGCGAGAACTGCGGGGGCAACCACGATTCTCGATCCCGCGCCCGCTCAGCCTCTCTCCCGTGATCTGTTGACGCTTGTGGACATCGTGACGCCGAATGAGACGGAAGCGTTGCTGCTGCTGGGCCGCGCTCCCCGGC
>JALYXI010000405.1 GCA_030947245.1 Acidobacteriota bacterium | reverse complement strand
CCGGCACACCCTGGGGAACCACCGGATTCTCGAACTTCGGCGTCCCGGTCATTACCGCAAACAAGCGGTCCGCTATTATCTTTTCGTCACCGGGCATCATCATCCAGGGCGTCACCGTTACCGTGCTGTCCATCCGGTCCGGGCGTGTTCCGGTTCCCCCGGCCAGCACGATGCGCGGTTCGGTATCCAGCAGCAGCTTCGCTACTTCGGTACCCGTAATTCCAAGCCGCGCGCCATCCCACAGGATCCGCAAGCTCGGCGTGCGGTTCGATAATCCTTGTGGCTGAATCACGCTGGTGGTCACTCCGCTGATCCCGGAAACGCGTTTTCCGATGAAATCGAGTGACGCCAGCCACTGCTGCCACTCCGCCTCATGGTTGCGGCCCTTCCATGCTTCCGCAGCCGCCAGCATGCCCATAATCTCTTCTTTTCCCACTTTCAGCGCACGGCCGTAAGCATGGTGGGGAGCGCTGTTCGCCCACGCCGCCTGGACCAGGTTTTTGTCTCCAATCAGAAGCCCGGCGGCTTGCGGCCCGCGAATGCACTTGCCGCCGCTATATGCCACAACCGTTGCGCCCCGCTGCAGATGAACGTTCGGAAATGTCAGTCCTTCAGCGGCCGCATCCACCAGCACCGGCACTCCATGCCGTTTCGCCGCAGCGGACACCACCGCCGTCCCGAGTGGCCCTTCATCGCCCGGACCCGCAAGGATATAAACCATGGCAGTCCGCGGGTTGAAGGCCTCGTCCAGCTTCGAAACATCATCCACTTCGATGATCCTGGGCCCCACCATCCGGACCGCATGGTCATACACATTGCGCGAGTACGCCGGAATAATCACTTCGTTCTTCAACCCGGCCAGATCCGGGAGGCGCTGCATGCGTTCCGGATTCGAACCGGCAATCGAAGCGGCGGTGGTATGCGCAATGGCCGCGCAGCACCCGTTGGTTACGATGCCCCACTCCGAGTCCGTAGCAGCCGCCAGCCTTTGACTGACCGCTTCCATCAGTTCGTCCATGTTCACGTAACTACGGGAAGCTTCTTCCATAGCGCGCTTCACCTCGGGAAGGCTCTGCGATCCGGTGATGATGGTGAACGTGCCACGCGCGTTGACTACCGGGCGTACCCCGATTGCACGATAGATGTTTTTCGCGGCTGTAGCCGCTCGCGCAGGAAGCGCCGCCAACCCAGCCAGTGCGCCACCGGCAACAAAAAGCTCGCGCCGCCGCATGCTGGTCCATAAAGAGGTTTCCATGGTTTTCTGTATGTTACGCAAAAACACTGCCTTTTGCACTAGGCTAAGGGAATGGACGTTCAAGGCCGCAGACAGTTTCTCTTGAGTACAGCCTCCGCTGGCGTTTACGCTGCGACGTACTCCACGGTCGCGAAGGCGGCGGCAAAGCCTGGAATTCCCGGTCCGTTCCCAGGCCGGGTGATCGCCGTCGAACATTCGGGCGCCTCCGCTGGCCGTAAATACAACCGTGACGCTGTGCGCGCGATGCTGAACCAGGGCATCACTCAACTTACCGGCGCCCCGTCAACCCAGGAAGCCTGGAAGTCTCTCTTCGATCCGCACGATGTAGTGGGATTGAAGCTGAATCCTGTAGGCCGCCCTTTCCTGATGTCTGCGCCGGAAGTGGTGGCAGAGATCATTGCAGGCTTGCGCATGGCCGGAGTTCCTCTCCAGAACATCGTTGCTTACGATCGCTACCGCCGCGAGTTTTTGGAGGCGGGCTTCGACCGTTGGCTTCCCGAAGGCGTCCGCTGGACGTATGCGAGTGACCGGTACGACGCTCACCCTCTGCAGTTGGATATGGATGGCTATGATGCGAGCCAGTACGTCGAGATGCCGCTTGTTCTTCCGTCCGCCGATCCGGCAAACCCGCACCATCGCCGCTCCTACCTATCCAACTTCATCAGCAAAGATGTAAATAAGCTGGTCAATCTTTGTCTGCTGAAGCACCATCAGTCAGCTGGTGTCACAATCGCGCTGAAGAACCTATCGCACGGGCTCGTCAACAACGTCAGCCGCAGCCACTCCAGCAGCACTCTGAACACTTGCGGCACCTTCATCCCGAACGTGGTGGATCACCCGCTGATTCGTCAGAAAGCGGTGCTGAATATCTGCGACGGAATCTTGGGCGCGTACCACGGCGGCCCTGGACCGAAGGTGGATAAATACGTTTGGGCGCACAACACCATGTACTTCGCGACCGACCCTGTAGCGCTCGATAAAACAGGCCTGAAAGCGATCGACAGGAAGCGCCATGAGATGGGCATGCTTCCCATTGCGACGGCAAAACCCGATGCGGACAGCACTTTCCTGAACATGCAGCCGGAGCATATTGAGATTGCGGGTGATATCGGGTTGGGCGTGTTCGACGATAAGCGGATCGATGTGCGCCGTTTTAAGTTGGCATGAGGCTTTCACGCGGAGCTCGATACCGTACATTCAGGTGAGGCGTCTTAAGCGGCGCGCTACCCTGCACGCGAGACGTCAGGCAACTCTCCAGCATTCCGCTCACGATGAGGGTCCGCTCCACAGGATATGGCGCCTTTCCAGTCGCGAACATATCTTCGATATGGCTCACCAGACAAGCTGAGTAAGTCACATTCGGAACCGGCGTCAACAGAAATTGGCACGATTTCACGCCGGCTCCCCGAACGCGCGCAGCGAAATTGAAATCCTGCAGCGCTCCATTCAGCATCAGCAAGGTTGTTTTTAACCCGTCGTTGTGCTCAATGAAGTACGCGGCCGGATTCTTCACAAGCCGCGGCAGTTGGCCATTGGTGGCAAGATCCTGCGTCCGCCCGTCCTCCACTGATACGCCCTGGGGCGTGTCACTGCGTGAAAGAGCGGATTGCAGCAGTTCTTTCGACCAACGGCCGTCCGTTCCCGCCTTCCACACTGCGTCCCCTTCTAACATCTGCACGGAGCGAACCCCCGTTTCCCCGCCTTTCCGCCGCTCAATCATGCATTGCATGGCTTCGAGCGCGTGGTAATCCATTGCGTCCGAACCGCCGTTGCCAATCATCAGAGCCTCTTCGATCTCACACCCGATTGGAAGTTCAAGTTCGGGAAGCCGCCACGTAACCGGTAGTGAAGAGCCAGCGAGCATGGGAAACTGTAAGCGCTTGGATTCGTCAACCATCCACTTCGCCTTTTCAAAGCTCCACGAAAGATTTTTGTCGTTATAAACAGGGACCGCGCGTCCATCTTTCTCAAAGACTTCAGTACAGGCTTTGAAAAATTCGTAGCGCGGATATAAGATCTGGCCCTTCTCATTGCTGGGGTAGTCCCCATGCTCGAAGATACTGAGAACCGCATCGACAGCCAGCTTTTCGCCTCCGCAGCGGAGCGCTTCCGCTACGGTCGGGTATACCTGGAACCCAAACTCTTCCGCACGCTTTGCGCTCAGATCGTCCTTCGGCTTCTGGTCTATGTAGAGTGACACCACTTTCATGTCCGGCTGATGCCAGGTACCCCGGATCGGGTAGCCCACCAGAAAGCGGTCCGCTATGTGCTGAACATGCGACAGGTACTTGTAAACCGATCCGATAACAGCAATTCGCTTCATTCAGCTCCTCTCAAACGTTGAGGTTTTCGTTGGCCGGTACCGAATCCCCAAGTACGGCGTTTCCACTTCCGCTCCCTTGCGGAAAAGGCTGGTCACGCCTGCTTCGGTTAATCCAGTGGTCAGCAGCGTACGCTCCACAGGATAGGTAGGCTTGCCAGTCAGGAACATCTGCTCCATGCCGTTTACCAGGGGGCTGAAGAAACTGGCCAGCGTAGTTCGCCCGTCCGGCATCGGCAGGTACATCTGCGTGGAAAAGATCCCGCTGCGCAGACGTGCCGCAAAGTTGAAGTCCTTCACCAGCCCCGACATTAGCAACATCGTGGATTTCAAACCGTCCGCGTGTTCGTACCGGTAAGCCACCGGATCTTTCACCAGCCGCTGCATGTCTTCCAAGCTCGGGAAGATATCGTTGAAGCCTTCACGAGCCGGCGTCAGCGTATGGCTGCGGCAGAGCGCCGCGTTCATCAGATCGCGCGGCCAGACACCCTCCTTGCATGCCTTCCAGAAGTTCTCTCCCCGGTAGGCCTTCAGCGACCGTACGCCGGTCTCACCTCCCGGGCGGCGCTCCACCATGCATTGAATGGTTTCCAGCCCGTGGAAGTCATAGCTGTCCACTCCGCCATAGCAGACGCACAAAGCTTCTTCGCAATGCTCGCCCGCAGGCATTTCAACCGAAGGCGTGCGCCACGTAACGGGCAAGCTGGAGCCCGCCATCAGGGGGAAGCCCAGTTCGTGTGAAGTGTCGTAAATCTCTTTCGCCCAATCCCACTTCCACGAAAGGTGCTTGTCGTTAAACACCGGGACGGCGCGCCCGCTCGCGCGAAACACCTTGAAAATCTCTTGAAAGAACTCATAGCGGGGATATTTGGTCTGCCCTATCTCATTCCGCGCGTAATCGCCGTGCTCGCCCACCACCACAATCCCGTCCACGGCAAGCTTGCTTCCGCCCAGCGTCAGCGCCTCGGCGATGGTTGGGTACATCTTCATGGCCGGGAAACGGCGGGCGCGGTCCCGGCTCAAATCGCGCGGACCAATCTGGTCCACATACAGCGCGGCCAAATCCATCGGAGGATGATGGTACGTGCCGCTCCAGCCATAGCCTTCCAAGAACCGGTCCACAATGTGCTGCGTGTGTGAATACTTAAAAAACGTAGTTGTCACCGCGGCGAGTTTGGGCCGGGCCGGCCGGGTCTGCCCGCGGGCAGCCTGCGCCAAAACGGAGCCAGCCAGCAGTTCACGGCGTGAGATGTTGCGGAGTGCCTGCATGGAGGATCATTATAAGACCTTCTTGGAGTTTCTTTGAAACACAGCCTTTCCACACTGCTGGCCGCTCTTCCGCTACTCGGCGCTATCTCGACGGAGGCACGTAGAATTCACGACAGCGCTTTGGTGTTCGACGCTCACGTCCACGTCATCGACCGCCAGTTCTACCACGGAGGCGATATCGGGGAGCGGATGCCCGACGGGCAGTTCGATCTGCCGCGCGCAAAAGAGGGCGGCGTCGGCGCGATGTTTTTCTCCGTCTTCGTAACCGAGGACTATTACCCGCAGCGGCTCGAAACCAAGCAAACTTTGCGCCTGATCGATCTGGCTTTGCTGCAACTGGAAAGGAACCGGGACAAGATTGCGCTTGCTCTGAACTCGACCGATATCGAACGCATTCACCGCAGCGGCAGAATCGCCGCAGTGCTGGATCTGGAGGGCGGATTCGATCTGGACGGCGATCTTGGAGTCCTCCGCAATCTCTACCGTCTTGGGCTTCGGTCTGCTCAATTGTCCGCTCACAACTGGGCCAATAACTTTGCGGATTCCTGCTGTTCCCCGCCGAAAGTTCACGGGCTGAACGATCGCGGCCGGGCCGTGGTTCGGGAAATGAACCGCCTCGGAATGGTAATCAACGTTTCCCACGCTTCCGATGAGACGATTACGCAGGCCTTGGCAATCAGCTCCGCGCCACTCGTCGCAACCCATCACGGCATGCGGGCGCTGAACAACCTCCCGCGTAACATGCCCGACGATCTGATGCGGAAAATTGCCGCAAAGGGCGGCGTCATCGGTTTTCAAATCGGCAATGAGTTTCACAACAAGAAAGCGTTCGATTGGCGCACCAGCCACACCGGAAAAGCCTTTTGGGACACCAGCGACATCGCTAGCCGCAAGGGCCAGTTGAGCATCGAAGAGATTGATCGCATCGTCGCACCAC
>JALYXI010000393.1 GCA_030947245.1 Acidobacteriota bacterium | reverse complement strand
TGTTCGCTCAGCACTTCCATCACACGGCCCTCATGCGCCTGATGGCTGTCGTACGGTTCCACTTCACCGGTGAACTGCCGCTCCGTTACGTCAAACACCATGTTCCAGCGGTTCGATTCAAACTCGTCCGGCGCCACTAGGCGGAAGTTGCGCTCCGCCGCGTTGGCCTTCACCACGTCCCTCAGGAACCCGCCCATCACCCGCGTCGATTCCGCTGTCGCGGCGCCGGGACTTTCCACCTTGACCGCATATTGCCGAAAGTCCGGCAGCGCCAAATCGCGCTTCAGCAAGCCGCCGTTCGCGTGTGGGTTTGCCCCCATCCGCCTGTCCCCCTTAGGGGCTAGCGCAAACAAATCCGCCCGCAACGCGCCAGCCTCATCGAACAACTCCTCCGGCCGGTAGCTCTTCATCCAAGCTTCCAGAATTCCAATGTGGGCCGGTTCCTCTTTGAAACTTTCCAATGGAACCTGGTGCGCCCGGAACGTCCCCACAATCTGCTTGCCATCCACCTTGTCCGGACCCGTCCACCCCTTTGGCGAGTTCAGCACGATCATCGGCCACCGCGGCCGGGTCTTGAATCCGTTCGCGCGCGCCTCGTTCTGAATCGCCCGGATCTGCGCCGTCACCTTGTCTAACGTTTCCGCCATTAGCTGGTGCATGTGCCCCGGATCGTGTCCAGTCACAAAATGCGGCTCCCAACCGTACCCGCGCAGTAACTCCGCCAGTTCGCCTTCGGGGATACGCGCCAGCAACGTGGGGTTCGCGATCTTGTAGCCGTTCAGGTGGAGCACCGGCAGCACCGCCCCGTCGTGCACGGGGTTCAGAAACTTGTTCGAATGCCAACTCGCCGCCAGCGGACCGGTTTCCGCTTCGCCATCTCCCACCACGCAGCACACCAGCAGGTCCGGATTGTCGAACGCCGCCCCGAAGGCGTGCGCCAGGCTGTACCCCAACTCCCCACCCTCATGAATCGAGCCAGGCGTTGTTGGCGCCACATGGCTCGGTATTCCGCCCGGAAATGAAAACTGCTTGAATAAACGCCGGATGCCCTCTTCTGTCCGCGGAATGTGCGGATAGAATTCGCTATACGTCCCTTCCAAATACGTGTTCGCCACTATTCCCGGCCCGCCATGTCCCGGCCCTGCGACATAGATCACATTCAGGTCGTCCCGTACAATTACGCGGTTTAAATGGGCGTAAATGAAATTCAGCCCGGGTGTAGTTCCCCAATGGCCCAGCAATCGGGGCTTGATATCTTCAATCTTGAGAGGTTCCCGCAGAAGAGGATTGGCCAGCAGATAGATCTGACCCACGGACAGGTAATTTGCGGCGCGCCAGTAGGCATCGATCTTGCTCAGTTCCTCAACGGAAAGCATAGGCTTTTAGGATAGGCCCGAAACATGAACATTCCATGACAGAATCCGAAGCCGCGTACGCGTGCTATCACAATCGGGACATTGAACGTGCCGTCCGCCACTTTCGCCGGGCCCGCGCCGTTGGCGAGAATCCCAATGAGGCCGCACTCGAACGATGGCTCACCATGATGTCGGCCGGTGAGTTTGAAGAAGCCTGGCAGGAAAGCGATCGTGTTCTATGCCATCGCCAACCTTGCGGACACCTGCCCAGGCATCAGCGGTGGGTCTGGGATGGCCGGCCCTTAAATGGGAAATCTATTCTGGTGCGTTGCTACCACGGCCTCGGCGACACCATCCAATTCATCCGCCTGATTCCCCAGCTCCAGGAAATCTGCAGCCGAGTAGCGGTGGACGCCCAACCCGAATTGCTCCCCCTTCTTCCTCTGTCGTACACGTCCGCTCTGTTACCGCCGTGCGTGGAAATCGAACTCATGGAGCTTCCCCATATCCTGCGGCTCACCCCGCGCACCATCCCCAGCCGGGTTCCCTACCTGCACATCCTCAAACCGCCGGACGCCAGCCCTAAATTTCGTCTTGGCCTGGTGTGGGCTTCCGGCATCTGGCGCCCCGAACGCAGCATTCCGCTCGAACTGTTCTCTTTCCTCAATCAGGTCCCGAATTTAGAAGTCATCCCGCTCCAACGCGGCGAAGTGACGCGGAATCTTCCCCAAAGCTCTCCCCGCTTCAGCAAACCCGATTTTAGTAATACCTCGGTCTTGCGCACTGCCCAGTTGATCCGCACCCTGGACCTGGTCATCACCACGGACACTATGGTTGCCCACTTGGCTGGCGCGCTCGCTGCGCCCGTCTGGACCCTGCTCCCCTTTCACGCCGACTGGCGCTGGCTTCACAATCGCACCGATTCCCCCTGGTATCCCACCATGCGCCTGTTCCGCCAAACCACACCCGGTGATTGGCCCGAGGTCGTCGGCCGGGTCCGCCGCGAACTTGCCGGCATCGTAAACTTTCACGGATCGCAGGAAACCGATTCCGCGCTGCCGGAGAGGCGCAATGCCTGAAGAAAGCAGCTGAAGAAAGCAGCATGCTCCGGCCCCAGCCGAAGCGATACACTGATCTATTCAAACGAGCACGTCAAACGAGCACGCTGGAGTGAGCATCCAGGTACGCAGGTGGACAGCGATAAATCACAGGAGACATGATGCAGCTAAGTACGTATCTGAACTTCAACGGGCAGTGCGAGGCGGCGTTCAAGTATTACGAGCAGTGCCTTGGCGGCAAGATCGAAATGATGATGACCCACGGGGATTCACCCATGGCGGAGCAGACGCCGCCCGAATGGCGCGACAAGATTATGCATGCGCGGCTCCTTGTAGGTAAGACGGCGTTGATGGGGTCTGATGCCCCGCCTCAGCGCTATGAAAAACCACAGGGATTCGCGGTAGCGCTCGCGGTGGATTCTCCATCCGATGCGGAACGTATCTTCCAAAGCCTTGTCGGAAAATGGGACGGTATCCATGCCGCTGCAAGAGACATTCTGGGCCGCCCGTTTTGGAATGCTTGTGGATCGATTCAGCATTCCGTGGATGATCAACTGCGACAGTGGCGGACCGGAAAGCCGAGGGGAGTGAGTGATGAGCGGAGTACGCGTTTTAGTAGGTACAAAAAAGGGCGCATTCGTGCTGACGTCGGACGGTAAGCGCGATCATTGGGAGGTGAGCGGCCCTTTTTTCGGCGGTTGGGAAATCTACCATGTAAAGGGCTCACCCGCGGACCCGGAGCGGCTCTATGCATCGCAATGCAGCGGGTGGTTCGGGCAGTTGGTGCAGCGCTCAAACGATGGTGGCAAGACCTGGGAGCCGGTGGGGAATCAATTTGCGTACGATGGCGTTCCCGGCACTCATCAGTGGTACGATGGCACGCCTCACCCGTGGGCTTTCAAGCGGGTCTGGCATCTGGAACCGTCCCTCAACGACCCGGATACTGTATATGCGGGTGTGGAAGATGCGGCGTTGTTCCGCTCGACGGACGGCGGGCGGAATTGGCGGGAACTCCCCGGGCTGCGCGGCCATGGCTCGGGATCTCGCTGGCAGCCCGGCGCGGGCGGGATGTGCCTGCATACAATCATTCTGGATCCGGTTGACCCGCGGCGGATCTTCATCGCGATCTCGGCCGCCGGCGCGTTCCGGAGCGATGATGCCGGTGAGACATGGCAGCCGATCAATCGGGGACTGAGGTCCGAATATATCCCCGATCAGAACGCGGAGGTTGGGCATTGCGTTCACCGGATCGCGCTGCACCGGTCGCGGCCGAATGTGCTGTTTATGCAGAAGCACTGGGACGTGATGCGCAGCGACAATGCAGGCGATTTGTGGCACGAGGTGAGTGGAAATTTGCCAACCGATTTTGGGTTCGCGATCGACGTTCATGCGCACGAGCCCGAAACCGTGTATGTCGTCCCGATCAAGAGCGATTCGGAGCATTATCCGCCCGAAGGAAAGCTGCGCGTGTACCGCAGCCGGACCGGCGGAAACGAATGGGAAGCGCTCACCAAGGGTCTGCCCCAAGGCGATTGTTACGTGAATGTCTTGCGTGACGCGATGGCGGTCGACTCGCTCGATTCCTGTGGCGTGTATTTCGGAACGACCGGAGGGCAGGTGTACGCATCCGCCGATGCCGGGGACAACTGGGCGCCCATTGTCCGGGATCTTCCGGCTGTGCTTTCTGTAGAGGTACAGACGCTGGCATGATCCGGGTCGTGCTGCCGGGGCATCTCCGGACTCTGGCGCAGGTGAACGGCGAAGTGAGGCTTGAGGTTGAGAGACCGGTCACGCAGAGTGCGGTGCTGGATGCATTGGAGGTTTGCTATCCGATGCTGCGCGGGACAATTCGGGATCAGGTCACGAAACAGCGCCGGCCCTTTGTCAGATTCTTTGCGTGCGAGGAGGATTTGTCGCACGAATTGCCGGATGCCTTGCTACCGGAGGAAGTAGCGACCGGTGCTGAACCTTTTCTGGTTGTGGGAGCGATTGCCGGGGGATAGATAGGAATCGCAACGGTTGCGGAAAGGTATTGCCATTGACTTATCATCGCAACAGCCGTAGCTCAACCAGTTTGTCAGATCAAATCTATTACACATAAACCCTCGTTTATGCTCGATAGTGCTTTCCGGGTTGCCGACGATACGGACACAGACCGTATACACTACGCCGTCAGGCGCGGGTGAGACTCGCCGGAGTTGAGAATATTTCTGTAACGTCGCATCACAATACACGTCTGCCCCTGCTTGATGAGAGGCAGCGCCGCCGAGACGAGTGATAGCTCTTGTCACAAATCCGGCTACGGCAGAAAAATGACTTTTACGATTCGAAGCAAAATCAATTTTCAAGTGATTCATTCGTTGACTCCCGGCCTGTCATAGCCTTCAGCCTGTTCGTAAGCTTTTCTTTCAAATCGCGCAGGCTAGAGTACTCAGGGCAATTATGGACTATCAGGTCGAAATGCATATAGGTCCCTTGTTTTCGAAAAAGTATGACTCTCTTTCCGAGCGCATGAGCATACCCAATCTCGTAATAAACGCTGGGTCGTTCGCCAGTAAGGTCCGCGAAGAGGAATTCAGAAGTTGTCAGTTCTTCCAAGATTTTCTGAGTGATGACGCCATCATGTTCAATCTGGTCTGCTCTTGTGGCCGTTACACCATACTCTTTAAAGGTCTGAACGACCGCATCGAGAGTATCGTCCATCTCTTTCGCAATTTGCATCATGATGAAGGCTGTATTTCTTCGGTAGGAAGGAGCGCTAAGTGACCCAGTTGCTTTCGGAAACACCTCTGGTGGAACCAGTTCTAAAATTCGGACCACACCTGTATAAGCCGTCTCCAGCAGTCTCAGGAGTGTACGCCCTTCAGTTACCGACTCCTCATAATCCTGCGCTGCTGTAAATCCAAATCCTTCTAGGTACGACTTTTCAACATGCTCGAAGTTCCAGCCCCGGACTGCGGCATCCATCTTCCCTGTGTACGTACGGAGAGCCTCCCGGTCTATAGGGCTGATGAGGAAAGCGTTCTCCACGGATTCGGCAACTTGTGCCATTACAGCGCGGGCGCGTTTAGCGAAAACGAGAGACTCGGCCCGGGCTTCTGCTGTCCAATAAGAAGAGATCGA
>JALYXI010000350.1 GCA_030947245.1 Acidobacteriota bacterium | reverse complement strand
CCTCATATGAGGCGTGCTGATACTGGCACCCGCCGCATCGCCCAAAGTAGGGACAAGGCGCCTCCACCCGATCTCCCGAGGGTGTCACCACACGCTCCAGCCGCGCGCGCGTCACTCCTGCGCGCGTATCGCCCGGCTCCACTTCCACGTCTTCCCCCGGAAGCACGAACGGCGTCAGAAACACCTGTCCCCGGTTCCGGCTTAGACCGTCGCCTCCATATACCAGCTTCTCCACCTGCAACGGCATTGTTACCATAGGGACTCCCCATGAAAGCACGTGTTTTCTCCGGCGTCCAACCAACCGGAAATCTGCACATCGGCAATTACCTCGGCGCCGTCGCCAACTGGGTGGAAATTCAGCACCGGTTTGACAGCATTTTTTGTATCGTCGACCTCCATGCCGTCACGGTCTACCAGAATCCCGAAGAACTCCGGGCCAAAATTGTTGAAACCGCCGCCCTCTTCCTCGCTGCCGGCATCGACCCGGCGCACTCCAGCATCATGGTGCAGTCCGCCATACCCGGCCACAGCCAATTGGCCTGGATGCTCACTTGCGTGACGCCGATGGGATGGCTCAGCCGCATGACACAATTTAAAGCCAAAGCTGCCGCGCAGGAAGCCATCGGCGACGGCCTTTTCCAGTACCCGGTCCTGATGGCTGCGGATATTCTGCTGTATCAGGCCGCCATTGTCCCGGTCGGTGAAGACCAGTCGCAGCATCTCGAACTTACCCGCGACATCGCACAGAGGTTCAATTCGCTTTACGGCGACACATTCACGGTTCCCGAAACCAAACTACCGGGCTTCGGCGCGCGCATCATGGGCCTTGATGACCCCACTGTCAAGATGAGCAAGTCTGCCTCTGGCGCGGCTCACGCAATTGCGCTGCTCGATCCGGCGGACAAGATCCGCAAAACCCTAAACAAAGCGACCACGGATTCCAACCCCGCTGTCGACTTCGCGACCATGGGCCCTGGCGTCGAGAACCTGCTGAGGATTTACCAGGCCTTTTCCAAAGATCCGGATGACGCTATGCGCAACCATTTCGCAGGCATGCGCTACGGTGAGCTGAAGAAACAGGTGGCCGAGATGGTCATCGCCCATCTCGAACCCCTCCAGGCCAGGTACCGGGAGATCACGCGCGATCCTTCCTATGTGGCTGAGATTCTGAATGCCGGTGCGGAGCGGGTGCGATCACTGGCGGAAGGAACGATCGACCTTGTAAAGGCCCGAATGGGCCTCCTCACCTGAGCAGTCGTTTTGTGCCAACTTTCAGTGCGCCGAGAAATCCCGCATCGCCTGCTGCAGCTCCTCGCGAGTGTTCATCACAAACGGCCCAGCCGCGGCAACAGGCTCGTCGATCGGCTCGCCGCTCAGCAGCAACGCAGAAGTTTTCGTACGGGCCTCGACGCGCACCGTAGCTCCCGAGTGATCGAACAGCGCCAGCGTTCCCGCGCCCTCCATTTCAGTTGCGCCGTTCACCGTGACCTCACCATGGAGCAGCAGAAGCGCCGTGTTGAACCGCTCCGGCAAGTCGAATTCGGCCACGCCGCCCGGCTGAAACTGGAGATCAACCACTGTGAGCGGAGTCGCCGTCTTCGCTGGACCGTGCACACCTTTTACGTCGCCGGCGATCACACGCCCAAAGCTTCCGCCGCCGAAGTCGACGACCGGAATCTGCGAGTTGAGCAGCGTCTGATACCCGGGCTGGTCCCCCTTGCGAGCCTTGGGCAGGTTGACCCAAAGCTGAACCATCTCCAGCGTTCCACCCGCGCGCGAAAACTCCGCCGCGTGCTTCTCCTCGTGCAGCAGTCCGGCAGCTGCTGTCATCCACTGCACGTCTCCCGGTCCGATGCCCCCGGCATTCCCCGCTGAGTCCCGGTGCTCCAGCGCACCCTGATACACGATTGTCACCGTTTCAAATCCCCGGTGCGGATGCGCCCCCACGCCACGCGGCTGCCGAGTAGGCTGAAACTGCGTTGGCCCGGCGTAATCTAACAGAAGAAACGGACTGAACCGCCCATCCATTTCCCCCCGCGGCAACACGCTCCGCACATGAAAGCCGTCGCCAACCCAATGTTGCGGCGGGTTCTCAAACACTCCCTGCACCTTCTTTTGTTTGGTCATTGATCCCCTCACCTATCGTCTTCCGAACGGCCCCGCCGGTCAGCCCTGGCCCACAGCATCCGTCCAAAACCGGAACGTCCTCTCGCCGATCCGCGGCCGCGCCATCCGGCTCTCCTCTTCATACAACTGCTCCAGCGCCCGGAAAAACGACTGAGCCTCGCGCTCCAATCCCAACAACCTCAGGCTCTTCAAAATCCGCGTGATTCGCAGATAATTGTGATTCCCTGTGGAAAGCCATTCCGCCGTTTTGGCCCCAAATTCAGCGCTCGGCCCTACCCGCAATTCGGCGTCAATCCAAAATCCATAAAAGTCCAGCATGCGCGCAAACGACATCCGTAAGTTCTCTTGAATCCGCGCATCCGTCCGGAACTCGGCGATTATCCGGGCATCCAACAAAGGCGCATGCGGATTGAAGCCGCTCGCCTCCCGTAGCGGAAACATCCACTGAATAAAATCGTGCCGCGTTTCCAGCAGTTCATCCGGCCATCCCTGCATCTCCCGCAGGTATCGCCCCCGCACGTCGGCAACCTCGCCTCGGTAAAACCCGGTTAAATCGGCTCTTTGCGTGCTGGTCTTCATCACACTCGCCCGGTGTTTCTTTGACAATAAGCGATAGAATAGAGATTCAGACAAACAGAGGCGCGATTCTCATGATCACGCCGTTGAGGAAATCAGTTCTTGTTCAAATTAGTAGTCGCTTTCACTGTTACGGGCGCCGTTGTGAGTGCTCAAAACGCCAAGGACGAATTCTTTGAGACCAAGATCCGGCCTGTCCTGGTAGCAAGCTGCTACGGTTGCCACTCTTCGAAACTGAAGGCCCCGATGGGCGGACTCGCTCTGGACACGAAAGCGGGCGTTCTCAATGGCGGCAACTCGGGACCCACCTTGACGGCTGGAAAACCCGATGAGAGCCTTCTGGTTCGTGCTCTCCGTTATAACGACGTTCCCAAGATGCCGCCATCCGGCAAATTGCCTGATCAAGTGGTCAACGACTTTGCTCAGTGGGTAGCGTCCGGAGCGCCCGATCCCCGCACCGAGCAGCCTGCCCCGGGAGCAAGTGCCGGTGGCCCTCGCGTCATCAATTTCGCTCAAGGCCGCAAATGGTGGGCTTTCCAGCCCGTGAAAGAATTGAACCCGCCCGGGGTGAAAGACAAGAACTTCGCTCAGAAATGGGAACGCACCAAGATCGATGCCTTTGTCCTTTCCAAACTGGAAAGCAACAACCTAAAACCCTCTCCCGAAGCCGATCCTCGAACTCTTGTCAGCCGTGTATACGTCGATCTCGCCGGATACAAGCCCACTTTCGAAGAGATCGAAGCTTATCTGAACGACCGTTCGCCGAAACGCTACGAACAGTTGGTTGAGCGGCTACTTGCCAAACCTCAATATGGCGAACGATGGGCACGTTATTGGCTGGACGTTGCCCGGTATGCCGAAGATGGTCTCGCCGGGGCTCAATACGCGTATGCCTGGCGGTATCGCGACTGGGTCATCAACGCGTTCAATCAGGACATTCCGTACAATCGCTTCCTACAGCTTCAACTTGCCGCCGATCAACTCCCCGGCGCCACGCGCCAGGATCTGGCAGCTCTTGGTTATCTCGGTCTGGGTCCCGTGGAGCACAAGGAACTCAAGCTCTCGAAAGAAGTCATCGAAGGTCTCTGGCTGGATGAGTGGGATGAACGTCTCGATTCTGTCAGCCGCGGGATGATGGGCCTGACCGTCGCATGCGCCCGCTGCCACGATCATAAGTTCGATCCCATCACGCAGAAAGATTACTATGCGTTGGCCGGTGTTTTCGCTTCCACTCAATCGGCTGTCCGGCCCCTGAATCAGGAAGATCCGAATATCGAGAAGCGGTTCATCTGGGCTCGGCAGCGATACACGGATCTGAATGGCGCAATCAGCAATCTGTCAGGAAACAAAGATATAGACCAGAAATCGGCCGCCGTCAAAATCAAGCTCTGTCAGGATGAGCTCGCAATCCTGAAGCCTGAGCTCGAAACCATGGAGCAGGAGCACCCCGAACTGTCCGATTTGATCGGGAAAACGGTCGCTCCGAAGAAAGGCGCCGATACCGGCCGGAAGGGTACTCCCGATGCTAAGGAAGCTCAGGCGCCCTATGTCAACGCAGTCTACGACGCGGGTCTGTGGCTTGATGGTTCGCACCCCGATTACACGCTGATCGACCTGAAACCCGGTCAGCCTCGCGATCTGTCCCTCTACTTCCGGGGCACTGGCGGCACCGGTTCAGAGAAAACCATCCCGCGCACATTCCTGACGGTTCTTTCGAAAAATCCGGGTAAGCCCTTTACTTCCGGTTCCGGCCGCCTGGACCTCGCCGAAGCGATCGTGACTGACGCTGCGCCGCTCACTGCCCGTGTGATTGTCAACCGGGTCTGGGGAGAAAGCTTCGGCTCCTACTTGGTCGGTACGCCCAGCGATTTCGGCGACCGTGGCGATAAGCCTACCAACCCGGCTCTCCTGGACGACCTGACCGCCCGCTTTATCGCGCATAACTGGTCCATCAAATGGTTACAGCGGGAAATCCTGCTTTCGTCCACCTATCGTCAGTCGAGCAAGCCTCGCCCTGACGCGCTGGCGAAGGATGAATCGAATACCCTGCTCTGGCGCATGAACCCCCGCCGTTTGGATATTGAAGCGTTCCGCGATACGCTTTTGCGTTCGGCCGTTTCCCTCGACACCACGCTGTATGGCCCCTCAGTCGATTTGGAAACTTCCGCAAATCACCGGCGTACGCTGTATGCCCGGATCAGCCGTTCGCGCTTGAATGATCTGCTTCGTATCTACGATTTTCCCAGCCCGATGCAGCATAGCCCGGCCCGGATCGACACGATGACGCCACTCCAGCAATTGTTTGTCATGAACAGTCCGCTGATGGAGCAATTGGCCACGAAACTGGCTGACTCGGTGGAAACAGAAACCGGCTCTGAAAAAATTCGCGATCTGTACCGCAAGGTCCTTTCCCGCAATCCCACTCCTGCCGAGTTGGATTCGGCACTGACTTTTACCAACCATGCACCCGTCGCTCGCTTCACCCAAACCCTGCTGGCGACTAACGAGGAAATTTTCTGGCCATGATAGCTACTCGACGCTCCTGGATCTCATCGCTGTGCGCAGGCTTCGGCGGCGCGGTTCTTTCTGACCTGCTTGCTCCCACCGCCGCGCAGGCCTCCACCCTCCGTCCTGTCGGAACGGATCTGGCGCCCAAGGCGAAACATGTCATTTCCCTCTTCATGACGGGCGGTCCTTCGCAGCTCGACATGTTCGATCCGAAACCCAGCTTGGTCAAATACGCCGGCCAGCGGCCCGGTTCGGTCGACCTTCGGACCGAACGCAAAACCGGCGGTCTTCTCCCTTCCCAATTCGAATTCAAGAAGTATGGCCGCGGCGGTATCGATATCAGTGAACTCCTTCCCAAACTCTCCGACTGCGCGGACGATCTCTGTGTTGTTAAGAGCGTGTATTCGTTTATCGCGAATCATGAACCGGGCCGCAATCTGTATTTCACCGGTAGCATCATCTCTTTCCGGCCAAGCATGGGCTCATGGATCACGTACGGGCTCGGCAGCGAAAATCAAAATCTCCCCGCCTTTGTCGCGCTCAGCCCGGGCGGCGGCACGCTGTTCTCCAACTCCGGCTTTCTTCCCACTAAGTATCAGGGAACGGTCATCAACACGTCGGATTCCGATCCCGACAAGATGATCCGTTATCTTCGCAACAAGAACATGGACGATTCCGAGCAGCGCCAACAGCTCGATCTGCTCCAATCGATGAACAAGACCCACGAAGCTTCGTTCGGGCAGGATTCTTTTCTCGACGGCCGCATTCAGTCCATGGAGCAGGCTTACCGCATGCAGTTCACTGCTTCCGAAGTGTTCGACATCAAGAAAGAGCCTGAATCCGTCCGCCTCGAATACGGCGATTCGCCTTATGGGACCGGCTGCCTTCTTGCCCGCCGGTTGATTGAAAAGGGCGTCCGTTACGTTCAGGTCCACTATGGCCCCGGCCAGCCCTGGGACGATCACAAGGCCCTGAACAAGAACCTCCGCCAACGTTGCCCCGAAATGGACAAAGCCACCGCCGCCCTGATTCGCGATCTGAAGCAGCGTGGCTTGCTCGATGAAACTGTTGTGGTCTGGGGCGGAGAGTTCGGCCGCACGCCAGTCTCTGAAGCGGGCGACGGACGCGACCACAACCCCTACGGCTTCACCATGTTTATGGCCGGTGGAGGCTTCAAAGGGGGCATGGCCTATGGCGCGACGGATGAGTTCGGGTTCAAAGCCGTAGAAAACCCTGTGTCGATCCACGACGTCCACGCGACGGTTCTCAATCAACTTGGGCTCAATCACGAAAAGTTGACCTACCGGTATGCCGGCCGCGACTTCCGTTTGACTGACGTTTACGGCAATGTAGTGAAAGACCTTATTTCGTAGATGGCTTCATCCGCCCGGAACATCGGTTTCATCGCGGCTCCGCTGTTTGTCGTCCTGGCGTTCGCCGCTCCCAGACCGGAAGGCAACATCGCTCGCGGCAAGGTGGTTTTCGAAAACAATTGCGAGGAATGCCACGAAGCTTATAGCAGAGAGGAGAAGGCCGGCCCCGGTCTGAAAGGCTTGAAGACCGGCAAGCTCCCCGATGGGCGGAAAGCGACTCACGATCAACTGCTCGATATCATCAACACCGGTCCGGCCGAAATGACATCTTTCAAAGACCTGCTCTCCGAGCAGGAAAAGGAAGATGTCGTTGCCTTCGTCATGACACTCTAAGTAAAAGGACTCGCGTGAAATCAACTCATCCCCTTCTCGCCTTTATTCCACTTGTGCTTCAAGCACAGACCACTGCAACGCTTTCCTATCCAGCCGCTCCGAAAGGCAGTCAGGTGGATGACTATCACGGGACCAAGATCGCGGATCCGTACCGGGGCCTTGAAGATGCGGATGCGCCGGCTACCCGGAAGTGGGTGGAACAGGAAAACCAGTTAACATTTTCCTATCTGAACAGGCTGCCGGGCCGTGATGCGATCAAGAAGCAACTGACGGGTTTGTGGAGTTACGAGAAATTCGAGCGGTTGTTCAAAGCCGGACCGCACTATTTTTACTTTCACAACGACGGCTTACAAAATCAGAGTGTCTTAGACGTGATGGCCTCGCTGAATGGCGAGCCCCGGGTGCTGATCGATCCGAATACGTACCGGAAGGATGGGACGGCCGCGCTGGGCGGCGGATCTGTCAGTTGGGATGGGAAGCTATACGCGTATTCAGTGGCGCAGGCGGGCTCCGACTGGGCGGAGTGGCACGTTAGGGAGGTGGAAACGGGCAAGGATTTACCCGACCTGATTCGCTGGACGAAGGGGACGGGGGCCGCCTGGACACAGGACAACAAGGGCTTTTACTACTCTCGATATCCGGAGCCGGCGCCGGAGAAGGTGCTAACGGCGGCAGCGCTGGACCAAAAAGTTTATTTTCATAAGCTCGGCACTGAGCAATCGTCCGACGCGCTGGTATATGCGCGGCCGGACCATCCCAATTGGGGGCTGCACGCGCGGATGCTGGAGGGCGGACGCTACCTGATGCTCGAGATCTACACAGGGTTCCCGGGCAAGAACCTGCTCGCGTACAGGGATTTGAATGCCGCTGATCCGCGCACGGTGGATCTGGTTTCTTCTTTGCAAGCAGCTTACGATCCGATCGCGAATGCCGGTACGACGCTCTACCTGCTTACCACCGATGGCGCGCCGCGAGGCCGCGTGATTGCGATGGATCTGAACCATCCGGAGCGGGAGCGCTGGAAAGAGGTGGTTCCGGAAGGGCCGGAAACGCTGGAGGATGTCCACATGGCGGACGGCAAGCTGCTGCTGGATTACATGAAAGATGCGCATTCCGCGGCGCGGCTTGTGGACCTTGACGGGAAGCGGATTGCGGACCTTGGTGCGGGCGCTGTTGCGGATGTCACGATGCCGGGGCTTGGGACGGCTTCCTGGTCTCCCGCGCGGTTGCAAGACACAGAGATGTTCTATGGCTTCAGCGGTTTTACCACTCCTCCGGGTGTATACCGTTTGGACCTGAAAACAGGAAAGAGCACGGTCGTTCGGGAGAGTAAGGTGGCCTTCGACGCTTCCCGGTTTGAGACGCAGCAGGTCTTTTACCCGAGCAAAGACGGCACGCGCGTCCCCATGTTTCTGAGTTTTCGGAAGGGGCTGAAGCGCGACGGACGGAAAGCGGCTCTGCTCTACGGGTATGGTGGGTTTGCAATCTCGGAGACGCCCCGGTTTACACCGGCGGTAATGGAGTGGCTGGAAATGGGCGGCGTGTATGCCTCTGCTGTCCTCCGGGGCGGCGGCGAATTCGGCGAGACTTGGCATGAAGCCGGGATGCGGGCAAAGAAGCAAAACGTGTTCGATGACTTCATCGCAGCGGCGGAATGGCTGATTGCAAACGAATACACTTCGACTCCTAAACTTGCGATCATGGGCGGAAGCAATGGCGGCCTGCTGGTGGGGGCGGTCCTGAACCAGAGGCCGGACCTATTCGGGGCGGCCATGCCTGCTGTAGGCGTCATGGACATGCTGCGATTCCAGAAGTTCGGATTCGGGACCCAGTGGGTCGGCGAGTATGGGTCGGCTGAAAACGCGGAGGATTTGCCAGTGCTCCGGGCTTATTCGCCCCTGCATAACATCCGGAAGGGCGTCCGGTATCCGCCGACGTTGATCACAACGGCGGATCACGATGATCGCGTAATGCCCGGACATAGTTTGAAATATGCCGCCACATTGCAGCAGGCGCAGGAAGGGCCGGCTCCGGTTCTGATCCGGGTGGAGACGCGGGCGGGACATGGGGCGGGGATGCCGACCTCGAAACGAATCGATGAATGGGTTGACCGGTTCGTGTTTTTAAAGAGCGCTTTGGGGATGGAATAGAGGCGCTTCTCCATTGATCAATATGGCCCGCTAAGGGTTAGGCCTCAAAGCGCGTGTCAGCGGAACTCTACGCTACGCCGTCAGGCGCGGTCCATCTTGCGCCACCGGACTGAATACTTCCGAGTGGCGCGTCATCCAGGAGCAACCCGGGCCGATTAGACTCCGAGATGCCCGCCAAACTGGATTGAGCGCAGGATTTAAGCTGACTACATAGCTATACTGAACCTCAGTGGCAGGCGCACTAAAGGTTCCGATAATTGCCGCGATTTTCGCCTTTTTAAT
>JALYXI010000340.1 GCA_030947245.1 Acidobacteriota bacterium | reverse complement strand
ACGATGCTCGATCCGCGATGAGCCTGCAGATCCTTCACCATCGCATTGAACCAATTGCCCGGAGGCGCGCTGCCGCCCCCAGCCTGAACGCCGAGAGCGCTAGCCAGGGCGCGGGTGAAGCCGAGGATGGCGGAGGGTTTGAGCGCATACCGGTGATCGGCCTTTGCGCCGGTAGGCGTGGGCGTGCTTTCGATGGAATACAGGCGGTTCATTGAGTTCTGATCGCCCCGAACCCGCCGCTTGTCGATAAACTCCCGCGCATAACGGGAACTGGCCGGGCCTACGCAAAGGAAATCCGCATCGATGGAAACGACGACATCCGCCGCATCGAACCTGTAATAGGAATTAACGAATTGCCCGGTCGCCATCTTCGCACCCATCCGCGCGGATTGGCTCCCGACCGGCTCCCACTGATACCACTTGGCTGAAGGATACAGGGCCAGAACACCCTTCATCTGGTCGCCAAGCGTGGGAGATCCGACCGTTTCCGTCAGAATTCGAATGCCCGCGCCCTTCTTCCCATCCTGCTCGCTGAGGATCTGTTTGATCATCGTGAGAAAGGACGAATAAGTCCGAATTTCACCGAGGAAATTCAAGGTCTGCGAACGGTCCGGATCGTACAAGTTCAGCACGGAAGCTTGCGTCATTACATCGGTCGCGCCCAGGCTGGCGGGGTGCAACGGATTGCCTTCCACCTTGGTCGGCCGGCCCATGTGGCTTTCCATCAGGATGCCGGTCGAGACACCGCTCAGGGTAAACGCCGTGGCGTAATAGAGAGGCTTACCCGGAATCAAGGTTTCCGGCGCGTTCACGTACGGAAAAATCCGCTCATCCGGCTGTTTGGTGCAAGCGCTCAGTCCCCCCAATGCCAGGGAAGCCCCCATCAGTTTAAGAAAATTCCGGCGGCCTTCGTCACCCGCGTCCCATTCAGAAGCCTGCCGGGGAAACTCGCGGTGCAATAACTCCGTAAAGCCATCGGCTGACGCCAACTCTTCCAGCGCCCGCCAGTAATGGCGCCCTTTTGACCCGTCCAGCTTCCCTTGCGCGGCGGCAAGTCCTAAACTGTTCTCTTTACTCTGCATTCTTTGACTTTGTTCCACGTGTTCGCGCTTCGTCCGTTACCGGTGGCAGGTGTTGCAGGTTTCGAGTCTCTGAACTTTATATTCCTGAATCAACTTCAGGCCAACTTCTTCCTGATTATCCGGATACTTGTACCCCATCGTGAAAATCTCATTGCGGGGACGAATGTATTTCTCCGGGTTGCGGTGGCAATCCAGGCACCATCGCATTTCGAGAGAATTCTTCTGGTACACCAGCGGCATCAAATCCACCCTCCCGTGGCAGGTCTCGCATCCCATCCCTTTCTTCACGTGGATGCTGTGATTGAAGTACACAAAATCCGGCAGATCGTGAATCCGTACCCACGGGATCGAAGTGTCCGTTCTGAAACTGGACCGCACCATTTCCAATTCCGGGCTTCCCGTCCAGATTTGCGAGTGGCAATTCATACAGGTCTTAGTGGGAGGGATATTGGCAAAAGAGCTATTTTCCACAGATGTATGGCAATACCGGCAGTCGATCCCCATCGAACTGACATGGTGCGAGTGACTGAACTGCACCGGCTGCACCTTCATCACGCCCTGATTGGTGGCATAGGAGGAATCGGCGCCGAGCTGAAATAACAGCCCTCCCACGCCTGCTAGCGTAAAGAGCGCAACAATGATTCCAACTTTGGTGTAGCTGTTTGAACTGTAGCTAAAGATCTGGGGCATTGACCGTTTCTGAAGGCAAGCTCGCTGAAGCCAAAAAAGTATTATTGCTTATTTTTAACGTGAATCCCAACTCACCTGTTTTTTTCCGATGCCGATGTTTCACGAAGGCGTATTTCGTCCCCCCGCCGGGTTGCCCCGCTGCATTAACGAGATGCAGTCTTCCAGGCGGCCCGCTTCCCCCGTGCTCACGGCAAAGCGTTTCTGAACCAGCGCGCCGCGGCGGATTACCCTGTCCCACAGCGAAGCCCCGGCATACGCGCCATCTTTGCGAAGAGCATAGTAATTCAGGTCGAACTGCGCCAATCTCTGGCGATTCCCCCCGAAATTCCGCACCACGCGGCGCAACGCTTCGAGGCATGCCTCGGTCGGCGGCGCTCCGCCGCGCATCAGTTCCACGATAAGATGCGCGCCCGCGATGCGGATATTCTCTTCGCCTCTGCCCGTAGAACCCGCGGCCCCGGAGTCCTGATCCACATAAAGCCCCGCGCCGATTACCGGCGTATCGCCCAAGCGGCCTGCAATCTTCCAGCCTAAACCGCTGGTTGTGGTGACGCCGGAAATTTCGCCTTGCGCGTTCATCGCAAGACAGGTGATGGTGCCAGTCGGCGGACGCACCGTCATTTCCCATGCCCAATCCAGGGATTCCGGGTCTGCATCCGGGTACATCCGGCGCAGATGCTCGTCGGGGCCCGTGCTCAGGCCGTCCAGCCCGCTGGTCCAATTGTTGTGGCCTTTCCCGTCCCGCAGCGATTGCTTCCAGATCAGCCATGCAAGCCGGGAACGCTCCGTCAGAAGATTTTCTTCCTTGAATCCATGAACGCGCGCAAAGCCGAGCGCACCCTCGCCCACCAACATCACGTGATCGCTCTGTTCCATCACCTGTTTGGCGACTTTGGAGGCATACCGGACGCCGCGCAACGCGCCTACGGAGCCCGCCCGGCGCGTAGGCCCGTGCATCACGCTGGCATCCAACTCAACGATGCCGTCTTCATTGGGAAGTCCGCCGTAACCCACCGTGTTGTCATCCGGATCATCTTCCACCAGGTTGACCCCTGCAATGGCGGCATCCAGCGTGTCGCCCCCGGCGCGCATCACTTCGACGGCGCGCGTGCACGCGGCAAGGCCGTTCTCGCTTGAAATTACTAAAGGACGCAACTCACAATGTATCGTAGTAGCTTCCATGCTCATCCAGCCCGCCGGCCCGCTTACCGGTTCACTCACGCTTCCCGGCGACAAGTCCATCTCGCACCGTTACGCCATCCTCGCTTCTCTCGCCAAAGGAACCTCCCGCATTCACAACTACTCCTCCGGCGCGGATTGCCATTCCACCCTGAACGCGGTCCGCGCGCTCGGGATCCCGGTCGAAGAAGATGGGCTGAATATTTCCGTCTCCGGTCAGGGCCTCGACGGCTGGCGCGCGCCCTCCCAGGATCTCGATTGCGGCAACTCCGGGTCCGCCATGCGAATGCTCGCCGGCGTGCTCGCGGCCCAGCCATTCACAAGCCGCCTGACAGGTGACGAATCGCTTTCCGGCCGCCCCATGGGACGTATTATGGAGCCGCTCACCCAGATGGGCGCACGCATCGAAGCGCGGGAGAACCGTTTTCCGCCGCTCGTGATCCATGGCGCTCCACTGAAGCCGGTCGACTACACTCTTCCTGTGGCCAGCGCTCAGGTCAAGACATGCGTTCTCTTCGCCGGTCTTTATGCCGAAGGGCAAACTGTGGTGCGCGAGCCGGTGCGCTCGCGCGATCATACCGAAATTGCGCTCCGCGAGTTCGGAGCGGACATCACGAGCAAGCAGCGCGTCATCGCTCTGCAGGGCCGCCCTCAGTTACAGGCTCGCGAGCTTCTGGTTCCCGCCGACCTCTCCTCCGCCGCTTTCTTCCTGGTTGCCGCGCTTCTGCTGCCCGGCTCCGACCTCTACCTTCGCGGCGTCGGACTGAATCCCACCCGCTCCGCCTTGCTCGATTTTCTGCTCGGCATGGGCGCGCCGCTCGAAGTGGTCAATCTGGAGCAGATGAATGGAGAGATGATCGGGGACATTCATGTGCGCCACGCGCCGGTTCGCGGCGGCAGCATAGAAAAGGAGATCACGGCTGCGCTGATCGATGAGATCCCCGTTCTGGCGGTGCTGGGCGCGGCCAGCGAGGAAGGCCTCACCATCCGGGATGCCGCCGAACTGCGCATCAAAGAAACCGATCGCATCGCAACAGTAGTCGATAATCTTCGCCGTATGGGCGTTCAAGCGCAGGAATCGCCGGACGGCATGTACGTGCCCGGCGGCCAGCAGTTCCGTGCAGCCCGCTTCGACTCCTTCGGGGACCACCGCATTGCCATGGCATTCGCCGTCGCCGCATTGCACGCGGATGGTCCCTCCGAGATCGACCGTGCCGAAGCCGCCAGCGTCAGCTTCCCGTCGTTTTACCGTCTAATAGCCGACGCCGCGGGTTCACGGGCGTAAGCTCAGAATCAAATCGTCCAGCGCGATCGTCTTCTGGATATTACGCCTCAACAGGACTACCACTTCGTCCACGCGCTCCACCGCGCGCACAATCCAAGCGCGGTCGATTCGCGCGGCCACTTCCGTCAACTCCTTACGCAGGTCGAAATTGCGAATGTCGCGCCCGCCCTCGCGCAGAATCATCACGTCCCGCAGCAGGTCATACAGTAGGCGCAGATAAAACTCCAGCTTCTCGTTCTTGCTCCGCCCAATGGCTTCGGAGTACGGCATCCAAGCGGCAAATGGCGTAATTCCGGCGGCAGCTTTCAACAGGGCTTGCATTGCTGCGCGCCGCCTCTCATGCACCGCTAAATCAAGTGAAGCCGCCACACCCGGACTGCCGCCCGAAAGAGCGATCCTCTTCTCCGCATCCGCCATGCCACGGTGCGCCGCGAACGATTTCATGTCCTCCGTCCCTAGCGGCGACAGCGCGAAAATCACGGAGCGAGACCGGATGGTGACCAGCAAATCGTACGCATTCTCCGCCGTCATAATCAGAACCAGGTGCTCCGGCGGCTCCTCCAGAATTTTCAGGAGTGAGTTGGTCGCGTTATCGCCCGCACGGTCCACATGATCAATCAGGAACACGCGCCGCCTTCCGTGAAGCGGCGTAAAAGGGGCCCTCTCTTTCAACAACCGCATCTGTGGAAGTGAAAGCTGGCGAAGCGGGCCATCAGGCGCGAAAGTGACGAAATCCGGGTGGGAGGCGAACAGCAGCGGATCTTCGTTGCGCTTTTCCGCCGTCCACTTCTCGCGCCCCAGCACCGTTTCCAAATTTTCCGGAAGGCTTAAGTCATCCCGCTCAATCCGCTCCCCGCCTCCCACCAGTTGAGCCGCAAACCGGCGCGCCAGCGTAGCTTTGCCTACGCCCTCCGGCCCTGCCAGCAGTAACGTCTGCGGAATGCGATCGTTCGCGGCCATGCGCTCAAACGCGCGAACCGCGTGACTGTTGCCCCAAAATTTATCGAACATACGGTTCTACCTGTTCCCACACCCGCTTCGCCACCGCCCCCTGGCCACCATTGCCATCGATGCTGCGAATGCGGCCGGGATGCTCCCGGGCGAGGGCATGATAGCCGTCCCGTACCCTGGCATGAAACGCCGCGGACTCGTCATCGATCCGGGTTTCCCCGCTCCCCACTCGCTCGTTTCGCTGTTTCGAACGCTCCCGGCTCGTCTCAAGATCGATATCGATCAGGATGGTAAGCTCCGGGGCCAAACCCCGGCAGGCGAGTGCAGCGAGTTGCAAGATCGGCTCCGCATCCAGGCCGCGGCCGCAACCTTGGTATGCCATCGTCGAATCCGTGAAGCGATCGCAGAGCACCATCGAGCCCGCCTGGAGCGCCGGGCGGATCACCTGCTCCACATTCTGGGCGCGGCTCGCAAAATACAGCAGCAGTTCCGCGCGGGCGTTCAGGCCGGTATTCCGGGCATCCAGAACGATCTTCCGGATCTGGCGTCCGATTTCGGTTCCCCCGGGCTCCGCTGTCTCAACCACAGTGCAGCCTCGGGAGCGCAGGCGCTCCCCCAGCAATCGAAGCTGCGTCGTTTTACCGCAGCCATCGATCCCCTCGAACGTGATGAAGATTCCCCGCTGGTTCATGAGCGAATTTCAATTGTCCCAAACCACTTTGGCCCAAACCACTCTGGCCCAAAGCACCGAAACGCCGGTCCCGATTTTGAAACCACCGGACCGCCCGTGCCAGATCGTCTCCTGTGTACTCCGGCCACATACGTGGCTCAAAGAACAGTTCGGCATACGCACTCTCCCAAAGCAGGAAATCGCTCAAGCGCTGCTCCCCGCCGGTTCTGACCAGCAGATCGACATCCGGCCCCACTTCGCCCGAGGCAATGGATTGCCGGCCCGAATAGTCCACCGCCAATCGAAGATGAAGCCTCTGGCCGGGCAACGTCGCCCGCTCGGCATCCGCAATCGCGGACGCCAGTCCCCTGCCGATCCGGTCCCGCCGGCCGATCACACTGAGGCGCACTCCTTCCCGGATGCAGCGTTCACTCTCCGATGCCAGCGTATGCCGGAAGAGTTGCATCAGCGCGCGCACCTCCCCTGCCGGACGCCGCCAGTTATCCGAAGAGAACGCATACAGAGTGAGGGTGGAAACGCCGAGCGAAGGGGCCCGCTCCACAACGCGCCGCAACGTCTCCGCTCCTTTCTTGTGTCCGGCAACCCGCGGAAGGCCATGCCTGCTTGCCCACCGGCCGTTCCCGTCCATAATCACTGCCAAGTGCATTAGAGCTTCCGCATCGCGCGGATCAGCGCTTCCATGCTGTCCAAATAGCTTTCGAGCGCCTTCCGGCCCGATGCGGTCAGTCGGTATTCCGTCCGGGGCACGCGCCCTTCGAAAGACTTTATGCATGAAACATAGCGGGCGTCCTCCAGCTTGCGCGCATGCACGCTCAGGTTGCCGTCAGTGGTTTCCATCAGCTTCTTGAGTTCGTTGAAGGACAGGCTTTCGTTCACCGCCAGCGCGCTCAGAATTCCCAGGCGCAGCCGCTCATGAATCAGGCGGTCGAGCTTGGGAGCTGCCGCAGCCGGCTCCTCTTTTCGCAATGCCGCGGATTTAACCACCGAACCTCCTCGCAATCACGATCCCGAAGAAAATCTGGACCGCGCCGAAACCGAGCGCGAGCCAGCCATTGCCCCAACCCGGTGGTGTGAACACCGCGCACGTCCCGAGAGCCAGGAAGCACAGGCCCATAATCGGCACCACGCGAACCGAAAAAACTCCCCCCGCCAGCACGCCCATGCCATAGATCAGCAGCCAGGCCGCGGGCAAATCGCGCCACAACCCGGCGCGGAAAAGAATCACGGTCAGCAGTGACCCCGCCAGCAGGGAAGGCAGCAGCGCCACAACAAACTTTCGCGCCGGCCTGGCCAGCGAAGGCCCAACTTGATGTTGCGACTTCAATCGCGCGCCGTAGATGCCGAGCCCCAGCGCTACCGCGGCTTCGGCTATCCAGACCGCAAGCCATCTTTCAGGAGAAGTCTGCCGGTTGGCGAGCACTGCGGCGATCAGCGCGCTTACCCCCATCGCCGCTCCGCCTTTCCCCGGCACCGCGGTGAATGCCACTGAGCTTTCCATGGCGCGGCGGATAAACCGGAGATTGTCGATGGCCTGAGAGTCGAAAGGAACCGGTGGCGCGCTCTCTTCCCGGATCGGACGGACAGAACCCATAGGGCAATCCTACACTGTTACAAACTACTTTGCAATCAAAAGTAAATGCGATAATCACCGGTATGGATTTCCCGCTGGCCAACGGCGTTCTCGACAGCATGTTTCACCTGAAGGCGCCGGTTCTCGAGAAAATCGCCCGCCCGGTTATCGTCTATTTCGCCATCATCCTTCTTCTCCGGGCCTTCGGGAAACGAGAGCTCGCGCAATTAAACCCGTTCGACCTTGTGGTCCTGCTTTCCGTTTCGAACACGGTCCAGAACGCCATCATCGGTGACGACAACTCGGTCACCGGCGGAGTATTGGGAGCGCTCTCGCTCTTTGCGATCAACTACGTGGTGGTCCGGTTTCTCTTCCGCCATCGGGAACTGGTTGCCGCGTTGAGCGGGTCGGCTACGCGCCTGATCACCGGCGGCGTACCCGACCGGCGGGCCATGGCAAAAGAGCTGCTCACGGAATCCGAACTCCTGACCGTGATCCACCGCCAGGGCTTCGACGAGTTCGATGAAGTGGAAAACTGCACGCTGGAACCCGGAGGCGCATTCTTCATCAAGGGAAAAGAGCCCGGGCCCGGAGATAAGCAGCACGATGAACTGCTCAGCAGGCTTGCTCAACTGCAATCTTCGGTGGAAGGTTTAAAGCGCCAGATGGAAAACCGTGTAAACTAGAGAGGTTTCGGGCTGTAGCGCAGCCTGGCTAGCGCGCTTGCTTGGGGTGCAAGAGGTCGTGGGTTCAAATCCCGCCAGCCCGACCA
>JALYXI010000315.1 GCA_030947245.1 Acidobacteriota bacterium | reverse complement strand
CCCGTAAAGAAGCCGCCACCCCCTCCCCGGGTAATCAAAAACAGCAGAATCACGGCCCCCACAATCAGAGGCCAGGGAATTGTATGTACCGGCTGCTCCGGAATCCGCCGGAGCGGCAGAACGGTTGAGATCGTTACATTCTTATCCTTGGCGATGAGGCTTCCAATTGTCTGCGCCGCTGTCAGAAGCGCCTGCCCGTACTCTCCTTGCCTGAGCGCAGGCCGCATCTGGTTCAACAAGAGTCCATCCAGGCCATCCGGCAGCACGCCTTCCAGGCCCTTGCCGATCTCCAGGCGGCTTCGGCGGTCGTTAATCGCCAGCAGAAAAAGAACGCCGTTGTCTTCCTTCTTCTTCCCGATTCCCCACGCCCGGAACAAAACGTTCGCGACGTCCTCGATCGGCTCGCCATCAAGAGTGGAAACCGTAACAAACGCTAGTTGCGCGCCTGTCGATTGCTCTACCTCCGCGGCATACGTCTCCAGCGCGGCTTTCGTTTGCAAATCGATTGAGTTCGCGAAATCGGAAACGTAGCCTTGCGGCTTCAGCGACTTCCAATCTGTCGCTAGCGCCGGAACTGCCAGCAGGAGTGCTAGAACACAACCAACCGCTGTCCTAACAGACCAGTTCATCGCGGGTCATGCGAAAACCGTCTAGATTCCCCAACACAGTCAGCGCAATCAATTTCGGGTCGAAAAGGGTCCGCGCGATCTCAAGAACTTCGCCGGCCGTAACCGCCTCGATCCGATCAACCAATTCGTCCAGCGTATAAAACCGCTGAAAGTACATATCCTGCCGCGCAAGATTGGACATCCGGCTCGATGTGGATTCCAGACTCAGCATCAAAGACCCTTTCAAGTGGTCTTTCGCCCGCCGCAGTTCCTCGTCGGGCACCGTCTCATCCTTCAAGCTCCGGAACTCTTTCAGAACAGATCCCACCACCTTGCGCGCAGACTCAAGCGACGTGCCCGCGTATACGGAAAGACACCCCGTGTCGCTATACGTGCTGAGATCCGAATACACGGAATAAGCCAGTCCCTGCCGCTCGCGAATATTCTGGAAAAGCCGGGAACTCATTCCCCCTCCCAGCACTGTATTGAGCACGTACGACGCAAACCGCTTCTCATGCGCAACCGGATACGCCGGAACACCCAGGATCAGATGCACCTGTTCCAATTCTTTCTTGTTCCGAAGAACCACGCGCGCATTGGTATTCGGGGCGGCCTCAAGTGGGACCGGCGCCGTTCGCGCAAGCGCATCGAACTCCTTCCTTACCAGATTCACCAGCTCGTGGTGCCTCAAATTCCCAGCCGCTGTAATCGTCAGATTCTCCGGTGCGTACACCTTGCGGTAATAGGAGCGCAGCATTTCGCCATCAAATCGGGTTACCGTCTCCTTGGTGCCAAGAATCGGTTTACCCAACGGATTATCTTTCCAGAAGTTCGAAGTGAAGATCTCGTTCACCAGGTAATCCGGATTATCGGAATCCATCTTCAACTCTTCCAAAATCACGCCTTTCTCGCGCGCGATATCGTCTTCGCGAAAGGCCGGGCGGAGAATCAGATCCGCAAGCACTTCAAACGAACGCCCAAGATGTTCATCGAGAACCTTAACGTTGTAGCAGACCAGCTCTTTCGAGGTAAACGCATCCAGATTCCCGCCAATCGAATCCACGGACCGCGCAATATCTTCAGCCGAACGGGTAGCTGTTCCCTTGAACAACATGTGCTCGATGAAGTGCGAAATGCCATTCTCTTCCGCCGTTTCGCGCCGCGATCCGGTACCGATCCAGAAACCCACCGACACAGAACGGACATGCGGCATCACCTCGGTAATCACGCGCATTCCGTTAGACAGAATCGTGGTTTCAATATCGCGAACTAGGATGGGAGCAGTTTGAGTTGAGGACAACGGGGACCTATCTGTTTTTACCATGAATGGTAATCTGGTTAAGGAGACATGCCGCAAGCCATACTAGGGATGGAACTTAGCGAAATTGAGCAAGAGCTGGTTCCGCGCGAAAGGCCGTTCCGCGCCTTACAGATTTACCAGGCCGTCTATAGCCGGAAAATCAGCGAATTGGTCCAAATTTCCACCATTCCCGCCGCTCTTCGCTCAGAAATTTCAGCCACACACCAAGTCGGCCTGCCCTCGCTCGAGCGACGCTACGAATCCGAAGACGGTACCAGACGCTACCTGCTTCGTTTAGCCGACGGAAAGACGGTGGAAACGGTGCTCATGCCCGAAGAGGGCCGCGATACCGTCTGCATTTCAAGCCAGGTGGGCTGTCCGGTCGACTGCAAATTCTGCATGACGGCCCTGATGGGTCTCGAACGCAACCTCACCGCCGGTGAAATGGTAGGCCAGGTCCTCTACGCGGCCCGCGATAACGGCCTCCTGGAAGGCCAAGCCAAATTCAACATCGTAATGATGGGGATGGGCGAGCCCTTGCTGAACCTGTCCAGCGTGTTGAAGGCCACCCGCCTCCTCACCGACCCGGCAGGCATGGCGATTTCCGAAAAGCGCATTACCCTTTCCACTTCGGGCATCATCCCGAAAATGGCTGAACTCGGCCAGGCGGAAGTCCGTCCCAAGCTGGCGATCTCCTTGAACGCCTCAACCGAAGAACAGCGCCAGCAGCTCATGCCGATCACCAGGAAATATCACCTCGCGGATCTGATCGAAGCCTGCCGCGCCTACCCCACCCGACCTTGGGAAAAACTTACTTTCGAGTACGTCTTACTGGCGGGCGTAAATGATTCCGACGCCGACGCGAAACGGGTAGTAAGCCTGCTCGGAAACCTAAATTGCATGGTGAACCTGATTGCTTTAATCCCGGTCGGGAAATCCCCTTCACCATGCCCGAAGCCGGCCGCGTCCACAGTTTCCAAACGATCGTAAAGCGCAGCCTCCCCTGCTTTCTCCGCAAACCGCGAGGCCGCGACATCTACGCCGCCTGCGGCCAGCTCAGCCGGAACAGCTAGGTTCAACAAACTCACGCCGATTACAGACGCGGCTACGCGGCCATGTAAATCGGTATAGATTGAGATTGTGAAAGCGGCGCAGCGTTTCACCGCAAAGAGGCACGGGTGGACTAACCCTCCCGCGGTGGAAAGTCATATTCAGGGCGATGATCGAATCCAGCGCCCAACCGATGGCTCGCCGGGAAGTAGGCATCCAGCATGATCCGGTACCCGATTGTGGTTCACTGCCCACCCGTGCCGCCGCGACTTGGCCGTAATCGCGGCCGCGCGTAGCAGGAGAATTCCAGAGCAATCCGCCGCTGCTCCTCTAATGCGCTGCAAGCACCTCACTGAGGCGTTTTGATTGAGCCGTTGAGGGGAAGACGGCAGGATCTCATTCCGCGGTGAGAACTTTCGTCACTTCAGAACACCAACACGCAACGGCAATGCCATTCGTAGACGTACAATTTGATGAACTTGAGCAGACAGCAGAACTGTTAAGCGAGCGCGTGGGCGTGGCCCGCTATTCGTATTTCAAAGCAAGTCAGGAATATCAGCGAGTGCTGCTGTCGTACAGCGCGTCCGACGCCCTGGATCCAGTCAGAGAGCTTGCAATGAACCAAGCCCGGAAAGCTCACACGGAGGCGTATGACGTGTACGTCGAGGCGCTCGAACAATTAGCGGATACAGCATTCAACAAGGCGGGGAAGGCCGTCCGGGCCGATTTACGCGATCGGCCGGCGACGAATGCACTGCTTATTTGAGCCAAGCGGGACGAATCCGCTTCGGGTTCGGACGACGCGTACATGCGCACCACGCTATCGGGTATGATAAACGCCGTGAACCGCCGCGATTTTCTCGTTGCCTCCGGAGCCGCCGCGCTGGCATCTCCCGCTTTCGCAAAAGCCCGTGAACTCCGCAAAGCCATCATGTACGACACCGTCAAGGTGGAAGGTTCCATCGGAGCGAAGTTTGCTGCCGTCAAAGCGGCCGGCTTCGCGGGAATCGAGCCAATGAGCCACATGCCGAAAACTGAAGTGCTCGACGCCTTTGCGGCGACAGGTCTGAAAGCCGCGAGTGTTTGCTGCTCTACCCACTGGAAGCAACCGCTCTCCGATCCCGATCCGGCCGTGCGGAAAGCAGGGCTTGACGGTTTACTGCAGGCTTTGCGTGAAGCAAAGGCATACGGAGCGACTTCCGTGCTGCTGGTACCGGCGGTTGTGAATAAGAAAGTGTCGTATGCGGACGCTTACACGCGGTCTCAGGCTGAAATCCGGAAAGCGATTCCCCTTGCCCGTGAGCTGGGTGTAAGAATTGCAATCGAGAATGTCTGGAATCTATTCCTGCTCAGCCCTCTGGAAGCGGCTCGATACGTTGATGAGTTTGACAGTCCCTCCATCGGCTGGCATTTCGATGTCGGAAACGTGATCAACTACGGCTTCCCGGAGCAGTGGATTCGTATTTTGGGCAAGCGGATCGTGAAGCTGCACATCAAAGAGTACAGCCGCGCGAAGCGCGACAAGCAGGGCCCTTTCGCAGGTTTTGAGACATCCTTCCTTACTGGTGACAACGACTGGCCGGCGGTGATGACCGCGCTTGACGAAGTGGGATATACAGGATGGGGGATTTCCGAGCAGCGGGGGGCGGACTCTCCTGAAGGGTTGAAGACGCTCTCGACTGAGATGGATCGGATCTTCGCCTCCTAATCTGTAATAAACTGCCGACATGAAACCGTTTGCGATCGCCCTGTTCTTCTTTTCCGTATTCCCACCGCTCGCCGCAGCCGCCGGTGACCCGAATCCCTTCACCGGGCGCTGGGATTTCAATACTAAGACCCGAAGCGGAATCGCCGCCAACTGGCTTGGAGTGTCGAAGAAAGACGGCGATCTCCAGGTCTGGTTCCAACCGAGCGGCGGCAACGTCTTCCAGGTGAAGGACTACAAGTTGACGGGGCAGCACCTCACGCTGAACCTTTCACGCTCTTCCGCAAACCGCCCTGCCATGACCTGGGAACTCGATGCCGCCGGCGATACGCTGACCGGCGTTCAAAAGCGCGGCGAGGAAACCACGCCGTTGACCGGAGTGCGCGCACCCGAGTTGACGCGCAAAGCTCCGAAGTCCTGGACTAGCCCCGAGCCTCTTTTTAACGGCAAGAACCTGGACGGGTGGGAACCCATCGGCAACACGGCCAATAACCACTGGGTGGTTAATGATGGCATGCTAGTGAACCAGGAGCACGGGGCGAATCTAAAATCGACACGCACCTTCGAAGATTTCAAAGTTCACTTCGAGGTGAACTGTCCCGACCACGCCAATAGCGGGTTTTACTTGCGCGGACGCTATGAGCTTCAGCTTGAGTACGAACCCGTAGGCAGCGAGCCGCCCGAGCGCCGCATGGGCTCTATTTATGGCCGAATCGCGCCCAGCGTTGAAATGCCGCGCAAACCCGGCGAGTGGGAATCCTTCGACGTAACGCTTGTGGGCCGAATGCTGACGGTGGTCCGCGATGGCGTCACTACCATCAACCATCAGGAGATTGAAGGCATCACCGGAGGCGCGCTCGATGCCAATGAAGGCGAGCCGGGCCCCTTCTATATCCAGGGCGACCACACCGGTGGCCTGAAGTTCCGTAACATCACCGTATCCGTACCGAAACGTTAGCCCATTGCTTGGAGGATTGTTCCCTCCGCAGCCGGGCTGCGATCATGTTCAAATGCCTTGTTTCCCGCGCCGCTGCTCACTCCTGTTCTTAATGACCTTGGCCGGCGTATTGACTGCGCCCGCGCAAGATCACAAAACGTGGAGCGATTACGGTGGCGCCGCCGATTCCGCCCAGTACTCCGCTCTCTCCCAAATCAATCGCTCGAATGTTAGCGGTCTGCAGGTAGCATGGACGTATCCCACCCAGGACGGCAACAAGTATTTCTTCAATCCGCTGGTGGTTGATGGGCGCATTTATGTCCTCGCCAAAAGCAATTCCATCGTGGCGCTGGATGCTGCCACCGGCCGGGAACTCTGGACCCATCCGGCCGAATCCGGCACGACTCTGATTACCAACCGCGGTCTTAATTACTGGGAAAGCAAAGACCGGTCGGACCGGCGGCTCTTATTTTCCAGCAACCATTTTCTCCGCGCCATCGACGCCCGAACGGGGGAGGCAATCCAGACATTTGGCGTGAACGGCCGCGTCAATCTGAAAGAGGGCTTGAACCGTGACCCTTCCACCATCAAGCTGGTCCAATCGACCACGCCAGGGCGCGTGTTCGAGGACCTGCTGATTCTCGGTTCCGCCACCAATCAGGGCTATGGCTCAGCGCCGGGCGATATCCGCGCTTTCGACGTCCGCACCGGCAAACTCGCGTGGACTTTCCATACGATTCCGCATCCGGGCGAACCGGGGTATGAGACGTGGCCGAAGGATGCCTGGAAGCGCGTTGGCGGCGCGAATGTATGGGGCGAACTCTCGCTCGATTCCAAACGCGGAATCGTGTACGCCCCCACTGCCAGCGCGAAGTACAATTTCTACGGCACAGACCGTCCCGGCGCAAACCTTTTCGCCGATTGCCTCCTCGCGCTCGATGCCCGCACCGGCAAGCTGATCTGGCACTTCCAGATGGTTCATCACGATATCTGGGA
>JALYXI010000313.1 GCA_030947245.1 Acidobacteriota bacterium | reverse complement strand
CTAAGCAAAGGGTCGCAGGTGCGAGTCCTGCCGCGCCTACCAGAGAAGCCGATTGTTCTCGATTGGTACAGTACGCCGCGCCGTAAACTATTTGTTGCCGTCCTCGGTCGTAAATTCCACCAAGCCGCGAGCACGTCAAGGGTCCGTATTCCGACAAGTGCCTCAGGTTCACGCGGTAGTACGAAAGGGTTGTTTGTTTCTCAGCGAAGCGCGTTTCCACGTAGTTCTTCAATTCGCTATTCGTGAACTCCCAAGAGTGGGCACTGGCGCGCGGTCTTTTCTGCCGCCTCACGTTTTGCGAACTCTGATCCAGCGCCGCCTGGATCGAGCTGAGATTTATCGTATTGGGCGACAGCGCCCATTAGCTGCCGAAAACGCCTTCCTCCCCTGCGGGGCGAATTTCTTGCGTTCTCTCAGTGACTCTGGAAAATCCTCTTCATTCTCAAAATCGGAGCTTCGATGTACTCGTAACTCACTTTCGCCACCAGAAAGGCAACGGCCACCAGCGACACGCTGTACAGAAGGGCCAGCGCGATCGGGAATGGGCGGGGTATACCGCCCGTCAGTCTGAGCGCAATCCAGTAAATTGCAACATGGTAAACATACAGCCCGTAGGCATACTTTCCGAAGGTCCGCAGGAAGGAAAGATTCAGCACCCGAGTAAGTTTTTTATTTCGGTGCTGGGACGCCGCAACCAAAGCCCCGCCCATCAAAGCAACTGCACTAACTCCCACGGTGTGCATTCTTGCTCCGGTGTACATCAACTCCTTTGGGTTGCGAAGAACTATAGCCAGAAACACCGCCGCTCCACATACAGCAGCGCCAATGATCCAAAACATCGGCACGGGCCGTTTGTACTTCCAGGTGAAAACGGAAATAGCTGCTCCCACAAACAACCCGTCCATTCGGCTGGAAGTCAGCATCATCAAGTGGCCGAAATCGAAGCCGTACAGGTAGCCAAGGAAGAGCCGCAGCGGAATTGCTGCCGCAAATCCGATTACGCAGAGCCACAGCATTGCCGTTTCCGAAAGAAACAAGAGCACGAAAGGCCAGACGAGGTAGAACTGTTCCTCAATCGCCAAACTCCAGAAATGGCCAAATATATTTAGTTCAAGGGGCGGTTGCGGCAAAAATATCGGCCAGTTCTGAAGGTAAAACAGATAAGGGGCGATGGGCGGCACGATGGCCCTAATTTGCGCACTGAGCCGAGATACCAGAAAGAAAAGTCCGATAGTGAGGTAGTAGATTGGCGCGATGCGGAGAATCCTGCGCATGTAAAACGAGGACAGATAGTTGTCTGCGCGTTTCGTTCTTAGCAGGATTCCGGTGATAAGAAAGCCCGACAGGACAAAAAAGAGGTCCACGCCTGCCCACCCCGGCCCCAGGACGGCGCGAATTGGCCACCCAGCGATAGTGTGGGGGTAAACATCAAACTTTGCTACGTTCGCGGTATGGGTCAGCAACACCGAAAGAATCGCAATACCGCGAATGCCATCCAATTCCGGTTGGTGCCTTATTTCAGGCCCGAACTGAGGTGGCTTGGTTTGGGTGTCGCTCTCCAGAACACTGCCCGTCATGAGACCTCAGAATACGCGATTTATTAGATTGTTTGCATGTTATGACTCTCTCTTACCAGTGCCGGAACGTTCCACGTTGGTGGTGGTTTTGCCGATTCTCTCGATTCCCTCCAGCACAATCTATTGGATTTGCGAACAGCTTGAACTAGATAATCGTTCTCTAATTAGCTAAACAATTTTAGGCCGGACTGTTTCAATGGGGCATGCCCGTTGGACGGAAGCGTGCGCCCCTCGTGTTGCCTGTCCGAAAGACGCGGTTGTCCGCGCGATGCGGACGGACTCAGGCTCACTTCGTAGCGCCGCGCGTTTTCCAGGCAAACAGAACGATTCCGGCGGCCACGCTGACATTCAGAGAGCTGATCTTGCCTGACATGGGAATCTTGATCAGCACATCACAATGCTCCCGAACCTGTTGGTGCAATCCCTTTCCTTCCGCGCCCAGGACAATCGCCGCAGGCGCGTTCCAGCTCACCTCGTGAAAGTCTTCCGTACCGCGCTCGTCGATGCCGTAAATCCAAAACCCGCGTTCCTTTAGATTTTCCAGGGTGCGATTGATATTGGTCACCCGCGCGACGGGCAAATGTTCCAGCGCCCCGGCCGCGGCCTTTGCGACCGTTTCGGTAAGACCGGCGGCACGGCGCTCGGGAATGATAATGGCACTGGCCCCGGCTGCATGTGCGGTGCGCACGATAGCACCCAAGTTGTGGGGGTCTTCCACGCCATCGAGAACCACAACCAGCTCGGCGGTTTCGGCAACTTTGCCGTACTCTCCGTACCGGAATTCGGCGCCTAACGCGACCACTCCCTGATGGGCACTGCTGCCCGCCAGGCGCTGAAGCGCGCTTCGGTCCTCAAAACGGACCGGCGTGCCTGCGTCCCGCGCCAAATCGATCAATTCCTGAATTCTTGCCCCGCCAGCGCCTCTTGCGATCAAAATCCGGTCCAGCGGACGCTGCGCGCGTAAGGCTTCCGCCACCGGATGAAACCCCATCAGTACACTCACGGTAATCTGGTTCGAAGCACGGGCCTACCTTCCATGTTACTGCGCCTCTCCATTCTTCTATTTCTGATGCCTTCCTTACACGCCCAGGTGGCGAAACAGATTCGCGTGGAATACCGGAAGGGAGAGGCTGGCGTTTATACCGCGTTTCTGATGAACAGCCATTCAGCGGCGGCAACGGCCTATATAGCGCAAGCGACGTACCGTTTGGAGAGCAGGCAGCAGGCCACGGCATGGGGAGGCGACAGCTATTCCACCCCGCTGGGCGGTACTGAGATTCCGGCGCATGCCGAATCGGAGTCGAACAGCCTTCCGCCCAAAGGCCAGCCTCTTACCAGCGGCATTGTGGCGGTCATTTATGAAGACGGCTTCTCTGAAGGCGACGAGGATGTGGTTCAGATGCTGCTCGCGGGGCGGCGCCGCACTCTCACGGACTTGAACCAGCTTGTGCCGGTGCTGGAACGATCATTGGACAGGCCAACTATTCTCACCACCGCGGCCAACCTGAGGGCGGCCGATCTAGCGGAAGCTTCAAAACTGGACGAACTCATCACGGTTCCGGGAGTGAAGCATCAGTATTTCATGACAGCCGTGCCCTCTCAATTACTTCGCGATCAACACCCGAGACCGGCAATCTACCGCGAATGGCTGGAGCGCTTGCACGCCAGCAAACCGCCCCTGTAGCGATTCGCCAACTATTCGCCGCGGCGCTCGGCGGTGCGGGTAATCAGGTCGAATCGATCTCCGGACTTCAGGAAATAGAGCGGCGCGCCGGCTGTGGTGATCGCCACCTTGCTCTTGCCGAGGACCGTGAACGCGTCGCCATGCACGAGGATCGCGGTGCTTTCATCGATGCCGATGCCGAGCAGTCCCGGATGCGCTTTCACCACGGCTTCCATATCGCGCTCGCGATGGCGGGTAAGGATGTGCTGATCGATGGCGGTATTTCTCAAAAAGCCCATACCCCGCTCATAGCCTTTGGCCATCATGGTCTCGTTTCCCTCGCGTGCTCCCCGCACCAGGTAGGAACCTTGAATGGTGGCTCCCGCCGACGAACCGCCAATCACGCCGCCGCGCTTCAATAGGGCGAACAGCTCTTTCTCCGTGCGGGTATTCAAGTAGGAATCCACAAGCCGCCATTGCCGGCCACCGGCGAACCAAACGGCGCGGGCCTTGCGCAGTGGTTCTGTGAAGGCTTTCGAATCCGCAACCCCCCGGTCATTGGTGTGCAAAAGGGTGAGGTGGGTGGCTCCGGCCTTTTTTAGGAACGTTTTGTCCAGGTAATCGGAGCCGTACTCTTTGGCGCCGTCGGCCGTGGGGATGACGACAATAGCGGCATCCTTCCCACCGGCCAGTTCAAAAAACCTGGCGGCAAGTTCCGGTCCCACCGCGCCGCCGCCCACGATCATCAGAGTTCCCCGCGATGGGCCAACCTTAGCGCCCAAAAGCAGGAAAGCAAATAACAAGACGCAGCAGCGCCCTGTTGCCGGTGATAAAAAGCTCATGGGACAAATAGCTCCAACTTGACGACATAAGTCGCTGTCTGCCCTGGCTGCAGAATCTGCATTCCTGTCTCCGTTCCGCCCCAAATTTTGCTGAACGGCTCCGCATAGTTGAACTGAGGTTCAAGCACCACGAACTCTTTGTCTACGGGCGCGTAGACTTGAACCGCGTGAATTTGCGGCGCCGGCGCCGTGATCCGGATACCGTACTTTGCGGCCGGATCGACAATCTCCGCAACCACTGCGCCAGAGCTGTCCTTCTGCAGATCGATGAAAGTATCGTCCATGAACAGCTTGTCCAGTGGCGCTCCGCCCTGTGCGGAGAAGTCGTACGGAGTTCCGGCAACGGGAACTTTGCCTCCGGTAGGCAGCACATCGTCGTAGTTGTTCACCAGCCCGCGAGACCGTGCGGGGAGGTGCAATCTGGCCTGCGTCCTGTCGCGCGATGGCAAAGCAAAGTAGGGATGCCATCCGATGCCCACCGGTACCGGTTCCTGACCCACGTTCGTGGCCTTTACCGTCAGCACGAAGGCATCGCCCTGCAACTCAACCGAGGCGTGAACGTCTGTCGATCCCACCCAGCGCCCCCCGAAGTTTCCCGCGTGGTAAACGCCCGAAACGGAGTGGGCATCATGCTGCACATCGGTCATTTTCGCGTCCAGAATGAGACCATGCATTGCATACTTCGGAGCACCCGGATTCTTGCCGTGCCAGTTGGCCGGAAGCATCACTTCCTTGCCCATCACCTGAGTTTTAATGGTTTTGCCGTCCGGGGACAAGGTTCCCGTAATGCGGTTCGCATAAGGCAACAGAATCGCGCCGCCGAAGCTGAACGACTTGTTTCCGATCATGTCTTCCGTACCGCCATTTAACACGGCCTGCGCTTCCTCAAGCGAAGGCGATGCCAGTACATTCACCACGCCCTTTCCAGGCAGATAGGCGCGAATCTGGAACGTGTTCATTCCGCGCCCGGGCAGCACATCCGCGCCGACAAACTGCAGTCCCTCACCGGACTGGACGCGCGTGAGCACCGCAACCGGTTCGCCTCCGATCTCAACCGTCCTGGCCGCCGTTTCAGGCTTTGAGCAGGACATCAGAATCAGCAAGGATATGGCGCAGAGAATCGCTTTCATGTTGGCTTATTGTATCGGACGGAAGATTAACGGTTGCGCGTCAGCACTGCGATCCCGCCTGAGACGCCCTGAACGCCCGCCGCTGTCCAAGCAAGCTCCACTTCATGGTCCGAAAGCAGCCGAAGGTGAACTTTGCCCCGAATACCGCGTTCGCCCTCAAAGGACAGTTCCGCGACCGGACCCACAGCCTTGCCCACGAACTCGAAATTGACAAAGCGTGAGATCTCGCGGCCAGCCGCCTGGTACCAGGACCGGTATTGTCCGCGCACCACTCCGTTGCGCTCCGTGATCTGAGCCTCAATGGATTCCGGCAGATTGAAATCCCGGTCCTTTAGGCCTTGCCGGGGCTTCACCCAGGACCACATTCCCGCAAACCGGCCTTGCTGTTTCCAGCGTTCCCCGTATTCCGGATTCATGCTTGGAGCGGTTTGCTCAACTTCGGCGGCGTGAACGCGGGTTTCCGGTTGCGGAACCGGCAGCGCCTCATGCCCGCTGATCCAAAAAATGGCGGCTGCGCACCCCATCGCAGCCGCTCCCCACGCGACAGAACCCCAGGGAAACCGCGATCGGAAATGCCGCGCTTGTGGAACTTGAATGATGATCGGAGCAGGCGCTTCCGAACGAGAACCCGGGGCACGTTGCGCCGCAAGCTGGACGTCATATTGGCGGCGGCGCCCGGTGTCTGTTAATACGGCTTCCATCTCATTGAAACGGCGCATTTGCCATGCCGCTGCGGCCTTCAACGCGGAATCGGCAAACTGATCCGGGTGCAACAGACGAACCAGCAGCCGGTAGGCCTCGCGAACTTCCTCCGCGCTTGCCTGGGGCCGGACTCCCATGTCGTCGTAGTAGCTCATCAGAACTGTGAAACTGTCGCCCGCCGTTCCAATTTACCCCATCCCACCAACCGGCCGCGCATGGCAAAGATGAGCGACTTCACCAGGACATAATGCATTAGCTGCCGGAAATAGATTCGCTGGAAAAACAACAGAGCCAAATCCCATGGCTTTTCTCCTTCGAGTGCATAGGCGAGTACGCCTGTGAGCAGTTCCACCACGAAAAATGCCATGTAATACAGCAGGACAATCTTCCAGTTTCCCGCGAACAGTGCGATGATCATGCAGATTTCCGCGAAAGGAGACAAGGCCGAAAGCAGCACCTGAAAAAGCCAGATGCTCGGCAGAGCGATAAATCCCAAGGTCCCGTACTTGGGCACGAACATTGCGTCGCGGTGCTTCCAGGCGGCCTGCAAGGTACCGAACGCCCAGCGGAACCGCTGCTTTGCGAGGCCTTTCAAATCTTCCGGAGCTTCAGTGTAGGCGATTGCGTCTTGTTCATAACGAATCTTGTAACCCAGCCGCCGGATGGCCATCGTCAGGTCCGCATCTTCGGCTAAAGTGTCGTGGCCGAAGCCGCCCAGCCAGTGGATCAGATCCTTCCGCCACGCTCCCACCGCGCCGGGAACCACTGTGATGGCATTTAAGAGATCCAGCGCGCGGCGGTCCAGATTGAAGCCGTAGACGTACTCGATCGATTGAAATCTGGTGATCCACTTACCCCGATTTCCGACACGGGCGTTTCCTGACACCGCGCCCACGGTCGGATCGCAGAAATGCCGTACCAGCTTTGCAATCGTGTTTCTTCGGAACAAAGTGTCCGCGTCAACCGCAATCAGCAGATCGTACTTTGAATGCCCGATCGCATTGTTGAGCGCGGCGGACTTGCCTCCGTTCGGCTGGGAGAGAATCTGAACGTTCGGGTTCGATGCGAACTCTCTCCGCAATACCTGCAAAGTCTCGTCCTTCGACCCATCATCCACAACAATAACTTCCAGGTCCTCATACCCGTTCGCCAGGATGCTCTCCACCGTCCGGGCAATCACCTTTTCTTCGTTGTAGGCGGCGATGATTACCGAGACCGGAGGCCGGAAGTTCGGGTCGAAATGCAACCGCGCCGCACGGCGCTTCTGGACGATCGCGAGTATGCCGAACACAAACGACCGGGCCATGGTCAGCACGATGGCGCTCAAAAAGAGAATCCCGAGCAGCTCCTTGAAATTGCTCTTCAGATCGAAAGCGCCGCCCTCAATTTGCGCCCATCGCATTTCCTCGGCGGAAGGCGGCGGCATCACCTCGGCCCGGCTCTTGCCAACCAGGTCTCCTACCCGCACGAAACGGAAGCCGTGGGACCGGTAGTAATCGATGATCCGCGGCAGTGCCGCCACCGTTGCCGAGCGGTCACCGCCCGCATCGTGCAGAAGGATAATATGGCCCAGGTCTTCTTCGTCCTCGATTTCCCGTAGGATTTTATCGGCCGTGGCGCCCGGCTCCCAATCGCGCGGGTCGATGCTCTCGCCGATGGTGAGAAAGCCGTACTGCTGGGCACGGTAGATGGGGATGATTTCTTCCGCGGTGGCCGGTTCGCTGTCGGCGTTATATGGAGGACGAAACAGAATCGTCGAATGCCCAATCGCATTCTCTATGATGCGCTGGGTAAATGTCAGCTCATATTTTGTCCGCAATTCGCTTGTTTTCGCGATGTTGGGATGGCTATAGGTATGGTTCCCCAACTCATGCCCTTCCGCATACTCGCGTTTTACTAAGGAGGGGTTGGCTTCCGCGTTTACGCCCACAAGGAAGAAACTCGCGGGCGCCTTCTTAGCCTTCAAAATGTCAAGGATCTTCGGTGTATAGTTCGGGTCCGGGCCGTCGTCGAAGCTCAGGCAAATAACCTTCTGATCTGTATCGCCGCTCCGGTCGACTACATAGTAGGTCGGATATGCTTCGAACTTTTCGGTGTAATCGCCATCCGGGGTAAGCGGTGCGGTCACCACCCGTTTGCCGTCTCGCGGCGTTTCCGAAATGCCGATGATGTCTCCCGCGCCATAGACGTTCACGGTTTTGCTTGCCGTCAACGATCCCAGGACGGTTGCGTCGAACTTTTCAGCCGGCCACGCACCGGCTTTCAAGACTTTCCAAAGGTCCGGATCTTCGGCTCCCAGGCGCCACACGCCAACGCCTCGAAAGCCCTGGTCGGAGACTGCCTGGATCTGGTTGAGCGCGGTTACCGCATCCAGAAACCAGACCTCGTGCTGTTTCGCGCCTGTCCGCATTTTGTCCATGTACCGCAGCACGGGGTTGGCAGTATCTTCGTCCCAATGAATGGCGGCATGGTTGGCGATGGCCGCGGCCATTACGTCGCTGAATTTCACTTCCGCGCCGCCCGATTCCCCGATCACCCAGTCATAGCCGTAATCGCCGACGCCGATCACTGTTTTCTCCGCCGGGACAATTCGGGAGAGCCGGTCGAGTTGCCCCTCGAACCAGGATTCCGAGGCGACCGGTCCCGGCACGCTCGATTGCTCGTGCTCGTCGTAAACCATGATGAGCAGGTAGTCTTCGTACTGGGCCAGCCGTTTCAGATCATATGCCGGGTCATCGGGCGGCACGCTTTGGGAGATCAGGAATCCTGCCGGCTTCAGCTTGGCGCGCAACTCTTTCATAAACTGCACGAGTGGCTCGCGATCCTTGGCTTCGAGCGACTCGAAGTCGATATTCACCCCGGCGAATTTGTGCTCCGTCAGATTGGTGAAAATGTTGTCGATCAGGTTGTCCCGCCTCTCTTTGTGAATCAAAACCTGATGGAGCTCTTCGGGCCGCCAGCCCTCGCGGTTGTTGTTCACTTCCGCCAAGATGGGCAGCTTGGCATCTTTGGCGATTGCAACAATTGTCTTATCCGTCTGGTCGTCCAGATCCCCGTTCGCGTTCTTCAGGAAAAACCATTCGGGAATCAGGTGCGTCAGCCGCGTGATGTTGGCGCGAAGCGAGGCTTGGCTGGCGGGGTCCCAATTTACATAAAACCCGAACACGACGGGCTTGCCTTCCGCCGTCCGCGCCGCGGTTCTGGGATGCAGCATGGGAGAGTTCGATTTCACGTACTTGATATCTTTTGCATCTTTGCGCATGTCGCGCTGGTATTTGAACGGGATATTATGCGCGGCTGTGCGCCCGGTGATGATGCCCGCGATTTCCTTTCGGGTCACCGTGGGCGACACCGCGGGTAATCCAAGGGACGGCAGCGAAGGCAGCACAATCATGCTTAAAACAAAGAGCACGAGGCCGATCCCGCCGATTACACCCGCGCTTTGGATCGTTCTCCGGAATCGCGCCCACCGCTTGCCGCTGGGGTCGTGAAACACAAAAGATACGTTTTGTTCGGCAGCCACTCGAGTTCCCCTATATGTCTTAGAGTAACGTGTGGGGTCCCAAGGTACGAATGCAAACATTAAATACCATTGAGGAACTAGCGTGCCGGGTGCAGAGCCGGGCGTTTCCCCCGCCCTACGCCCGGCAGAACCGGTACGGGAGTAGTACTTTCGATAACGAGGTTCTCTCGTAAGCCGTCATGGTTTAGAACGAAAGTGCGACTCCATCTGTGACGCGCCGTTCCGGTCATTGTCCGCGGCGCCGCCTCGGAGGAAATTCACAACATGAAAACTACACTCGCACTCAGTTGCTTACTGGTCGCAGCGGGAATCGCTCCTGCCGCTACCATCACTGGATTTACCGTAACTGCCGTTAACGGCAACGGTTTCACCAGTGTTATCGGATCCTCATTCGACCCAGTGACGGCTCGAATCACCCAAAGCACCATCACTTGCTCCTCACTTAATCCTTGTAGCGGACCGGTAGCCCAGTTCACAATCGTGGGAACAGGCCTTTCCTTTGCGACCCCGCTCAGCCTCGATATCGATGGCTCACTGACCCCGCCGATTTCGCTCCAGAGCGCTTCCGGGGGATCGGCGAGCATTCAGGCGGGTGGACAAGGCGTGATTTCGAGCGCTTCCCTGCCGGGTCCACTCACATTCTCCATTCCATTTGGCCCCTTCAGCGAATCCATTGCGAAAGGGAGCTTGCCGGGTATAACCGGAGGAAATTTCAGCCTAAGTGGAACCTTCGGCCTGAGCCTTGCGGCCGGTTCCGTTCTCAACCTGCCGAACAGCCTTACGTTTACGTTCGGCGCACCTGCGACGGCTACTCCCGAACCTGGCACTGCGGCCCTTCTGGGTAGCAGCTGGCTGGGTGTCGTGTTAGCCGTCCGCCGCCGCCGCGCTTAGGCCTGATTCTCCGGCATGGGCGGCCCCGCACTGTCAGTTTTTCCTGGCCCGTGCAGCCGCTTGTGCCGGCATTTCGCCACATCCGTTCAGGAGCTTCTCCAACATGTCCGGTATTTCGAATACCGCCCGGTTGGCCTGAGCCGCTGCCGCTGACCGGAACCGCTCATAATTGGAGGGCTCAAGCAATTCCTGAACCGCCCCCACAATGTCACGAAAGCTTTTCAGCACCAAGCCCGCGCCTTGCTCGCGCACCCATTCGGTGTTGTAGCGCTCCTGCGGCATGGTCCAGGCATTGCGTTCCACAATCACCGGTAACTTCATCGCAAGAGCTTCGCTGATGCTGCCCGGGCCCGGTTTACCGATAAAAAAATCCGCCAGGCTCATAAAACGCGGTACTTCGCGCGTAAAGTCTTCCACATGGACCGGCATTGATGTCTTGAGAGCGCGGAGCCGCGCGGCCAGCTTGGCGTTGTGCCCGCATAGCAGGATGAGTTGCACCTTCAGGCCTGCTTTTCCCAACCGTTCCGCGATGCGGTACATGACACCCGAACCATGGCCGCCGAACAGCACCAGGCCGGTCGGAAGATCCGGGTTGAGGCCCAAGCGCGCCCGCTCCGCCCGGCGATCCAGCGATACGAAGTCGTAAAAGCGCGGGTTCAAAATCATGCCGGAGGTCCGGAACACGCGCGAAGGCTCGTGGCCCAGAGAGTGGGCCTGAGCCACGGCTCTTTCCGTGCCGCAAATGAATCCCTGCTCTTGCTGTTCCATCCAGAAGTGCGGCGGATAATCCGCCATATCGGTCAGGATGGTAACCATCGGTGTGCCGGGCATCGAGTGCTTCAAGCTTTGATGGAGCGCGCGGTTGAAGTTTGGGATGAGCGAGACCAGAAGGTCCGGACGTGTCGCAACCCAGTGCTTCTCCAGTAACGCGACCTGCCGCGGGTGGTAGAAGCGGATAATCGTCTGCATCACGCGCGCCACTTGCGGCGAGCCCAGCGTCCATCCTCTTTTGAGTACCTCATTGTAGACGTTCTCGGCCGAAACCCCGGTTACTTTGCGAAAGATGTCGAGCGGCGCCAATAGCTCCTGAAGATTTACCAGTTTCACTTCCCAGTCGCGGTTCTGCTGTTCGATAACATGCTTCAGAGCGTTGGCCGCACTCCGGTGCCCGCCACCTGCATCGAAGAACACCACCTCGATCCTTTTCATCCTGTGCCGCACGCCGCACCGCAACAAACCGATTCACCACTGTTTCGTAAGACTGTCACCATTCCGTATTGTCCGGGCGCTTATAACTGTCGCATGAAGTGCGATATGCGCTTTCACACGATCCACTCCGGGATGGTGTACCATCTCGGCAACGCATCTGAACGTCACTCTGAAGATCACGAAAAGACCTTGTCACGGGTCACAGACCGATTGCAACGCGCGCCAGCGACTTGTTCCCATTCACTTTCAGTGCCAATCATATCGTTTCAGGGCTGACCGGCCACCGCTGGAATTTCTGGCCGGGATGCGTTGCCTGCTCAGTCCGTTCGTACCGCAGTCGCAGCGATAAACTATGTAGTGGAGAGAGTGAAGCGAGGGAGGTGACGGAATGACGGTTACAAACCAGATGTTCACCTACATCGCGGCACGCGACCACCGGCTGATGCGGCGGGTGAACCGCTGGAGCGCGCCGCGCTGGATTCGCCTGTGGATGATCTGCGCCACCCGCGGGGGTGATGGCTGGCTCTGGTACGCCATGGGCCTCATCGTGTTGCTGTTCGGTGGTGAAACCCGGTATGAAGCCCTTGCCGCGGCAGCGGTTGCGTCCGGCGCCGGGATTACTTTGTTTGCCGGGCTGAAAAGAATGTTCAATCGGAGGCGGCCTTCCTCCATGGAACCGCATTGCTGGGCCACACTGTTGCCGCCGGATCAGTTCTCCTTTCCATCCGGCCACACCATCACTGCGTTCGCGGTGGCGGTTCCGCTCGGGGTGTTTTACCCGTCATTGCTGGTAGGTTTGCTGTTCTGCGCGATCAGCATTGCGTGCTCCCGGGTGCTCTTAGGTCTTCATTTCCTGAGCGACGTCGTGGCAGGCTGCTGCATCGGCGTAGCACTCGGCCTGACAGCTTGTGTTTTGATTTAGATATCACTGATCTAAAACCAAAGCGCTATCATGACCGCATGGTGCGCGCCGCTCTACTCTTATTCTTCTGTTCCGCTCTCTTAGCAGCCAAAACGCAAATCCGCACGGGCGATGGTGAGTCCTCGAATGCCTCCGCCAGCTTGGAAGCCACCATCTACGCCGATCCGGAATCTGTCCGTCAGGCGGTCGGCGATGATCTGGGAAACCACTATATTGTCGTCCGCGTGAAACTTTCTCCCAAGAGCGGGAAGCTTCCCGTTCAACTGGATGACTTTCTACTGAAGACCGACAAAGACGGCGAGCGTTCCCATCCCTTTGCGCCCACGCAGATTGCCGGTCAGGGTGCTCTGGTGGTGTCTCAGACGGTGACCGGCGGAGGCGGTTCTCACGCCGAGGATCCTGACCCGCGATGGAGGATGGGCATGCCCGGTGGCGGTGGCTTCGGCAATGCCGCTTCCACTATTGGCGCGAAAGCCAAGATGCAGCAGGACGAGAAGGAGAATCCCCTGGTCCACACTCTTGCAGGCAAGATGCTGCCGGAAAAAGAAACCGGAGAGACGGTTACCGGGCTCTTGTACTTCCCCATGGAAAAGCAGCGAGTAAAGGACCTGGAGTTGATTTACACAACACCCTCCGGCAAGCTGAGCGTCCGGTTCCGCTGATGACGCTCGCGGACCTGGATACCCCGGCGCTGCTGGTTGACCTTGACATTTTTGAGCGAAATTTGACGCGCGTTGCCGACTATGCCCGAGAGCACGGTCTCAGGCTGCGGCCTCACACGAAGACACATAAATCACCGGAAGTGGCAAAGCTCCAATTGGAATCGGGCGCGGCGGGATTAACCGTAGCTAAGGTGGGCGAGGCTGAAGTGCTGGCCGCCGCGCTGCCGCCAGTGGACCTGCTGGTGGCATTTCCAATCTTTGGCGCCCAGAAGGTCAAGCGCCTGCGAGAGGTGGCGCGGAAGTCGCCTGTCACGGTCGCTCTTGACAGTTTGGAAGCTGCACAGCAACTGGAAGGTACAGTCTGCTCCGTGTTGGTGGAGATAGATGTTGGACTCGGGCGCGTGGGGGTGACGCCCGCAGAAGCACTGGTTCTCGCTCGCGAAATCGAAAAAACTCCCGGGCTGCGGTTTCGGGGTCTGACCTTTTATCCGGGCCACATCAAAGAGGAAGACGCGGCGGCCATTCGCAAGCTGAGCGGAGATGTCGCTCAAGCGGTCGAGCTCTTTCGCAAAGCGGGTCTTGCGCCTGAGATTGTCAGCGGCGGCTCCACTCCCGCCCTTTTTCATTCGCATCGGATCGAGGGCCTGAATGAAATC
>JALYXI010000300.1 GCA_030947245.1 Acidobacteriota bacterium | reverse complement strand
GTAATAATCTCTGCGCCGTCGGTAAGACCGGAGAGAACTTCGATGTCCGTGGCTCCTGTGATTCCGGTTTCCACCTTGGTAAATTTCGCTTTTCCGCTCGCCACGATAAAGACACCCTGAACTTCTTCCTTCTTGGCCCGTTGTTCAGCCGGAGACAGCTTGACTCCAGACGGAGGGGCAGCGCCCTTCGCCTTGGGCTCAAGATCGCCTTTTTGGCGCGTTGTGAGCGCCTGGATGGGAATAGTGAGTGTGTGCGGCCGCTGAGCGGTTGTAATCTTCGCCGTGCAGGAAAGGCCTGGGCGGATGTTGTCCGGCGGATTATCGAGGGCAATCACCACCTTAAAATCCTTGGCTTCCTGGCTGGACACGGTGCTCTGCGAAGCGGCCACGCCGGTCGACCGGAGGATTGCGGTGTTGCCGATTTCAATCACGTGGCCTTTCAAAACCTTGGAGTTCAGCGCATCGACATTGACATCCGCCTGTTGGTCCAGTTTGACGTTAATGATGTCGCTTTCATCTACCTTAACCTCCGCGGTGATGATGGACATATCGGCGATGGTCATGATGGTACTGGAAGCGGAATTCTGGATACCCGGAACCACCACTTCGCCGACGCGAACAGGCAAATTGGTGACGACGCCATCCAGGGGGGCGTAGACATTCCGCTTGTCGAGAATGTCATTGAAGCGGGCCAAGCCTGCCTTCGATTGAGCGATGCGGCGCTGCGAAGCGGCAGTCTGGGCGGCGGCCTGCGCGATCTGAGCCTTGGCTTGAACCATGCGCGCTTCGGCTTCGCGGAGAGCGGCAAGTTGACTATCGTAAGTGGTCTTTTTCTGATCGTAATCCTGTTTGGCAATCAGCTTCTGATCGAAAAGCTCTTTTGAGCGCTGAAAATCGAGCAGGGCCTTTTCCAGATCGGCGCGGCTCCGGTCGATTGTGGCCTGCATGGTGATCAGGTTGTCTTCCGCGGCTTTTTGACCGGCTTCACTGGCTGCGGCATCGGCTTCGGCGCTGCTGATTGTGGCGCGCTGGGCGACGACATCGGCCGCCGGTTGTATGTTTTCGATACGGGCAAGCGTCTGGCCTTTGCGGACATGGTCGCCTTCCTTCACAGTGATGCTGGTAAGTTCGCCCTGAGCATTGGCGCCGATGTTGATGTAGTTGCGGGGCTTGATCTCGCCCGAGGCCGTGACCACACTGGCGAGGTCCTGTTTCGCGGCGTGACCGGTCTGGACCGTGATGATGCCCTTCTGACTATATTTGACGCTGGCAAAGACGCCGGCGGCGATGATCAGGAGCACAGCGATCCCGATTACGATCTTCCACTTTGTTTTCACTACGAAGCAGCTCCTCGGTAGGTTGAGACGTTAAAATGGCCGGATTTGTTCACGAAGATTATAGCTAAGTTACCGTGCTGGAGCTAGTTCCTACTTCCATTGTGTCCTACTTCCATTGTAGAGAGTCAGGCGGGGTATTTGGGCAATTGATGCGGTCCGCCATATTGCCTTCCATTTCCGAGCAGGCAAGCTCGGCAGCGGCGCGTTGCGCGGTTTCCTTGGTGCGCGCGGCAGCCGTGCGGCACTTAGTGTGGCCGCGGTAGGTGATGCAGACCTCGCAACGGTACTGGCGATTGCCGAGTGTATTGAAGACGAGGGCCGCAAGAACAGCGAAACCGAAGACCAGCGCAATCAGAGTGCTTTTCTTCAAGCGAAGACGGTTCCCATTTTCCGGAACTTGGAATAACGCTGTTGCACCAGTTCTCCCGAGGAGAGCGGGACCAGGGCCGCAAGGGCGGTCTGAAGAACAGTCCGGAGGGACTGCGCCGCGTTGTCCGGATCTTCCTGGGCGCCTCCCGGGGGTTCCGGCACAATGCCGTCGATGAGGCCGAAGTGGAGCAGATCTTCGGCGGTGAGGCGGAGCGCTGCGGCTGCCTGCTCGGCTTTACTGGAATCGCGATAAATGATCGCGGCGCAGCTTTCAGGCGAAATCACGCTGTAAACAGCATTTTCAAGCATATAGACGTGATTTCCGACGCCCAGGGCAAGAGCTCCGCCGCTTCCGCCTTCGCCGATACAGACCGCGATGACCGGAACGGGGAGGCGGGACATCTCGCGCAGATTGCGGGCGATCGCTTCGGCTTGGCCGCGCTCTTCGGCATCGATTCCGGGATATGCGCCCGGAGTGTCCATCAACGTGATAATGGGCCGGTTGAACTTGGCGGCGAGTTGCATGGCGCGGATGGCTTTCCGGTAGCCTTCCGGCTTCGGCATGCCGAAGTTGCGAAGTACCTTCTGCTTCGTGTCACGGCCCTTTTGTTCAGCGACGACCATAACGGGCGCTCCTTCGAAGGTCGCCATGCCACAGAGGATGGCTTGGTCATCGGCGAAGAGACGGTCCCCATGGATCTCCTGGAAGTTGGGAAAAAGCCGGGCGATGTAGTCGGACGCGTGTGGACGTTTTGGGTGGCGGGCAAGTTGGACCCGCTGCCAAGCGGGGTTGGCCTGGGGATCGGCGGACGGGCGCTCCGCTTCAGTGGGATCGAGGGCGTTTTGTAGGTCCATGCCTGTCTTAAGAGAATACCTTGCGCGGAGGAAACTTGCTTTTGCGGAACGAACCAATTTCGACAGCTATTCCTGGTGAACTCGGACGAGGTTCATGTCTTCGGTTCGTCCGTGGGACGAACGCTCCTTCGAGACAACACTTTAGCGGAACTCCCGGGTGGCCTCTGCTTTCGTTAGCGTCCTGAGCGATAAGTTCGTTTTTGCGAAGCCGCTCGACGTTTCCGAGAAGTGGCCGTAGTTGTCCAGGACCAGGGGAGGGGGGCCGTGCAACTTTCATGGGCGCGACACATCTTTTCCAGTGCGTCGACTCCACTTAAACGTTAGGTAGTCAGAAAGTTCCAGTACTAAACAGCCTCCGAAATGACGTCAGATGTTGAACGAGGGGGCGATCTTACAGTAGCATCCAGTGTACTTACTGATAGTCGAAGTCGAGCGGTCAAGTTTGCACCAAACACTTCCGGAGGAATTGTGGAACTAAGTATGCGATGTGCTTCGCTGCCGTGGTATGCCTTACGAGTTAGATCAAAGAGGGAGGGCATAACAAGCGACCATTTGGCAGCTATCGGGCGCGAGGTATTTTCTCCAACGTATTGTGGGGTGAAGCAATGGTCAGATCGAAAAAAGCAGGTGCAGAGCCCCCTGTTCCCGGGATACGTTTTCTGCCGATTCGATGTACAACAGCGGCTTCCAATTCTAACTAGTCCGGGTCTGATCGCCATAGTCGGCGTCGGCAAGGTCCCAATGAGTGTGCCTGATACGGAAGTTGAGGCGATACGAACAATTCTCCGGTCGGGTGTCTTTGCTCAGCCATGGCCTTTTCTGACGGTAGGACAAAAAGTTGAAATTTGCGGAGGGCCACTTTCCGGAGTTGACGGAATATTAGTGAATTTTAAGGATAGCTACCGGGTTGTCGTCTCAATCAACATGCTCCAGCGATCGATCGCGGCCGAGGTGGAAGGCCAGTGGCTGCGTCCGGTTCGGCCAAACAATGTCGTCTGGGCTAATAACTCACAACCTGAGTTGCTTAGGCATTTATGAATTAGGAGCGGATCTCTACAGCCGCACGGTTTCACCAGTTTCCGCACTTTCGTAGCCGGCGAACACAATTCGCAAAAGCTCACGCGCGTGTTCGGCGCCTGTGAGCGACGGCGAGCCGCCTCTGGTCTCCGCGATGAAAGCTTTTAGATGCTCGGCGGTAGCGAGAGCAAACTCACTAGTTTTGGAAGTAAGGAATGCGCGCGACCGGCCGCCGTTCTCCTCGCGAGCCTGGCCGCCCTTTCCATAACCTATTTTGAGAATAGGCCGATGCGCGATTCTTGACCATTCGATCGCGCCTCTCGCAACGCCTCCCAACGAGATACGGATTGACGCTTTCTCACAATCGAGCCGCATTTCCAGGTACTTCTCCGGAG
>JALYXI010000297.1 GCA_030947245.1 Acidobacteriota bacterium | reverse complement strand
CCTCACGCGGCTGGCGAACTTCTAGAGGCTCTCTTACTTCGAGCGCGCCCGCTTCCCGCGGATTGCCATTTAATTCCGGGGTGGGTTGTTCGTCGCTCCGGGCCGGCCGCTCGCTGCGTTCTTCCCCTGGTACGCCGCTGCGGGTCTTACGGCGCATTCTCCGGGAAACGCGATGTTGATAACGAGGGTTCTGCTCCCGCAAAGTGGCTGTCAGGCTTGTCGGGATCCGCGCGGGTTCAGGACCCTCCTCGGTATCCGGCTCCGAAGATGGCTGTTCGCCCTCGGACGCCAGGGATACCGGTTCCGGAAGGTCTTCGTCCTGTTCTCCCCCGTCTTCCTCCTCCGAAGCAATAAATTCTTCGCCGATGGACAGGATGCGCTCATCGTCCGGCTGCGCGGCTGTTTCTGATTCGGCTTCCCTTTCTTCTTCAACGGCGTGGATGCCATCGCCCGGTTCCGATTCCTCGTGGCCGATCACTTCCGGGGAGATAAATCCCGGCGCCGCTTCTTCTTCGGGACCTTCCAACGTTTCAAACGGATTCGGCTCGAACCGGAGATTTTCTTCCTCCTTCGCGATCTTGGGGAGCGCGGACTGAGGCGCTTCGGCTATATATTTGGCCAAAGATTCGCCGGGAAGCACCACCATTTCGTCCGCGGACGGAGCGTATTCGGCATTGACGGACGAATCTTGGACAGCTTCCTGAGACTCACGGTCGAGTGGCGCGCTACGCGGCGAGAAATACTTCGATTCCGGCAATCCACCTCCTGGATTGCCACTGCCTGTCGACATACCGGGACTACGGCGGCCACGGCGGCGGCCGCGCCCCCCTCGCTGGCGGTCACCCCCACGATCACCGGAACGTTCGGGACGGGGCTCGCGTTGGCTGGAGGAGGCGACGGGAGAGACGGGATCGGACTCGGATGCCCGCTCTTCGGCCTCCGGATTGGGCTCGGCGAATATAGTCAGAGGAGCGTCAACCGTCGCGGGCAAACCCTTCTCCAGCCTCAGGACTTTCTCTTCGACGCCGGTTACGATCTTGTCATACTCTTCGTTGTCTTCGAAGAAGTCCGAAACATAGAGGAACGCGTCACGCTCCAGGCCGATATCCACAAACGCGGATTGCATGCCGGGCAGCACGCGGGTAACACGGCCTTTGTGAATACTTCCGGCGAGAGAATATTCCTTTTCCCGCTGGTAAAAAATCTCGACGAGCTGATCTTCTTCTAAAACGGCAACGCGGGTTTCATGGCGCGTAGCCGAAATCACTAACTCTTTTGACATGCAACAGCCTCCGCCGGGCTCCTGCGAGAGCTCTTCCGGCGAGGATCAGTTCGACCCGGCGTCTATGACTTGAACGCTTGCCGGATGGTGGAGTCTGGACCAGACTTCGACAGCTCACCCGGCCGGGAAACCGCTCCTCATCGGGAAGAGTCACGCTGGCTCCCAACACTTAATTTAGATAACTTCACCGGCTCTCGGCCAGCCTGTACGAATCAATTTACAAAACGGCGCAAACGAACATTATTGACAAGACCCAACATCAGGAAAGTTGACCAGACGCTGGAGCCACCGTAACTCATCAGGGGCAGAGGAATTCCTGTTACCGGCATGCGCCCCACCACCATACCGACGTTCACCAAAATATGGAACAACAACAGGGCGGCCACGCCCATGCAAATATACATACCGGCACGGTCCGGAGCGGTTTGCGCATTCTGGACCAACTGCATCAACAAGACGAAGTACAGCGCCAGCGCGACAATCACACCGACAAACCCATGTTCTTCCGAGAAAGCCGAAAATATGAAATCCGTGTGCGCCACGGGAAGGAACCGCAACTGCGTTTGAGTTCCTTTCGCCACGCCACGGCCCCACATTCCACCGGCGCCGACAGCAATCTTCGATTGCCGGACTTGATAACCGGATCCTTTAGGGTCACTATCGGGATCCAGGAAACTTACCAAGCGCTCTCTCTGGTACGGCTTCAACACTGAATAGCTTAGCGGCACAACCAAAAGCACTAAAATCGCGACAGCAGCCCAGTACTGCCATCGTAAACCAGCCAAAAAAACTCCACATGCCAGGATCGGAACATACGTAAGAGCCGTTCCAAGATCGGGCTCTTTCCCGATCAGTAACATGGGGACTAACACCAGACCGGCTATCTTCAGCAAGTCCGGCAGTTCCAGCACATCGCTTCGCAATTCCGTCATGAAGCGTGCTACTAACAAGATTATCACCAGTTTAGCGAATTCCGATACCTGCAATTTCAGCCCGCCCGGCAAGGCGATCCATCGCGTCGAATTGAACACCGTCTTGCCGATTACCAACACCGCCAGCAAACCCGCCACCGCGGCGAAGTACATCGGATATACCTGCGACATCAGGGCGTGATAGTCCAGCAGCGAAACCGCCCACATGATCAGGATGCCCGCCCCGATGTATAGAATTTGTTTCCACCAGGAGTCCTGCCACACGGTGCCGTGGGTCGCGCTGAAAATCTGCAGCACGCCCAGACTGCAGAGGGCCAACACGACCAGGAACATGGGCCAGTCGAAATCCCGCAGCGACAGGTACCTAGCCACGATTGGGAGCCTTGACCGTCGACAGGTTTTGTGTCAGCAGTTTTTGGCGCGATTTCTTATCGAAATAGGCTTTCATCACATCACGCGCGATGGGCGCTGAAAGCATCCCATGTTCGCCGCCTTCAAAAAGCGCAACCACCACGATCTCAGGCGCTGCCCGGGGCGCAAAACCAACGAACCAGGAATTATCTTTCGACGCGCCCATGCCATGAGCATGCGCGAAGTCATTCGAGACCGTTTGGGCGGATCCGGTTTTGCCGCAAACTTCAATACCCGGTATCCTGGCGCGCCCGCCGGTTCCCCCTTCATTCACGACGCCATACATCCCGTCCACCACCTTCTTTACATTCTCGGGATTGAGTGCCCATTCATGAGGCTTCTCCGTTTTGGTGTCTTCAATCAGCAGATGGGGCCTGTGCCAAACGCCACCCATCGACAAGCCGCCGATGGCGCTGGCAAGCTGGAGCGGCGTGACCGTAAGGGCTCCTTGGCCGATCGAAACAGAGATCGTTTCCCCGGCAAACCATTTCACGTGAAAGTTCCTGATTTTCCATGCGCTCGATGGCACTGTCCCATCGGCCTCTCCCGGAAGGTCCACCCCGGTTTTGCGGCCCAAGCCCGCTTCATCCGCATAGAACGCGATTTTGTCGATTCCAAGCTTGTTGCCTACATTGTAGAAATACGTGTCGCAGGATTGCGCGATGGCCTTGTGAAGCGACACCTTTCCGTGGACTGCGTGGCACCTGTAGAAATGCCCGAAAAACGATGCCCCGCCCGGGCAATGCACCGTCCATTCGTCATCGATGGTTCCGGTTTCCAAGCCCGCCAGCGCCATCAAGGGCTTAAAGGTAGAACCGGGAGCAAGCTGAGCTTGAATGGCGCGGTTGAGAAGCGGCTTGCCGGGATCGAGCGCAATCTCCTTCCAATCGGCCGATTTGATATGGACCGCAAACTTATTCGGATCGAATGTGGGCCGGGAAACCATGGCAAGGATCTCACCGGTTCGCGGATCGAGCGCCACTACGGAACCTTTGCGCCCCTCCATCGCCAGTTCCGCGACCGCCTGCAGGTCCAGATCCAGCGTCGTTCTCAGATTCTTACCGGGCAGCGCTTCCTTGTTCTCCAGCACCTCCCGTTCGCGGCCCATGTTGTCAACCTTCACCTGCCGCTGGCCGTCGACGCCGCGAAGGCTGTCATTATAACGGCGTTCCAGGCCGAATTTGCCAATCACCGCGCCGGGAATTTCGTTCGCGTACTCGGGCGCGTCCAGTTCGGAATCGCTAATTTCGCCCGTGTACCCGATCACATGCGCAGCCATTCCATTTTGCGGATATAAGCGGCGTTGGGCCCGGATCAACTCCATTTCGGGAAAGAAGCCTGGATCGCGGTGTGACTCCACGAACGCAAGATCCGCGGGACTTAGCTCTTCCTTCAAGATAAGCGGCTCGAATTTTGGCCGGGAGCGATAACGGGCAAGCTTTGCATTCAGATCGCTTAGATCCAGATGCAAGCCTTGCGCGATCTCCGGCAGATGCTCCGGCTTCAGAGTTTCGCGGGACAGGATTAAAGTCCACGACGAATGATTGTCTACGATCACCCGGCCGT
>JALYXI010000241.1 GCA_030947245.1 Acidobacteriota bacterium | reverse complement strand
CCCGTGCTGGTCAGTCTCACCCTGATCGTCACCGCCATCACGGTTACCGTGAATCTCGCGGCGGATCTCACCGCCCAGGCGGTTCGCGCATGATCTGGCTTCGCCGTGGGTCTTTCGCGATTCTCCTGGCGCTGTTTGCTCTCTCTCTCGGAGCCAATTGGGTCGCGCCCGCCTCCTCCGAACGCCAGTCCCGCGCCGAGCCCGATTCTCCTCCCGCGAAATCTTTCCCCCTCGGGACCGACAATCTGGGCCGCGACCGCCTCTCCCGTTTGCTTTACGGCATGCGCTTCTCTCTGTTGCTCGCGCCTGTCGCCGCGGCGCTCGCTATGATGGCGGCGCTGCTCGTCGGAGGTTCCGCTGCCCTCGCCGGCGGCTGGTGGGATCGCGTCGCCATGAGCGCCACGGATCTCTTCCTTTCCCTGCCCTGGTTGTTTCTCTTCCTCACCGTTCGCGCGAAGTTGCCCCTGAATACGGAGCCCATAACCTCACTCCTGATCACCTTCGCTCTCATGGGGCTGCTCGGATGGGCTGCGGGAGCCCGCGTTGTCAGGGCCACCGTGCTCAATCTTCGCCATTCGCCCTTTGCGTTGTACGCGCGCGCATTCGGCTGTGCGCCGGCCCGTCTCTGGCTGCGGCACCTGCTGCCCCATCTCGGCACAGTTCTCCTGGCTCAGTTCTGGGTGGCCATCCCGGGATTTATTCTGGGCGAGGCCAGCTTGGGCTTGCTCGGAATGGGTGCGCCGCCGCCGCTTCCCACCTGGGGCAATCTGCTCCGCGAACTCGAAACCGCGCCGGGCTGGAATCAGTATTGGGTATTTGCCCCCGTCCTTCTCTTATCGCTTGTCATGGTTCTGTTCCAACTCAGCCGCCCTGCACCGGAGGGAGTTCGTTCCGCATGAAATACGTTGCCGCCTGGACCTTTTTCTCTATTTCCCTGTTCGCCGCTGATGCTTCCCGCAACGAATTGCGGTTCAATCTTCGCCGCGAGCCCAAGACCCTGGACCCGCTTTTGGCTTCTGAAGCCGCGTCCGAAGCCGTTCGCTATCTCACGTCCGGCGTCCTCATCCGCGTCAACCGGCTTTCTCAACAACTGGAGCCGGAGCTTGCCGAATCCTGGAAAGTTTCCCCGGACGCAAAATCCATCACGTTCCATTTGCGCCCCGGGATTCTCTTCTCGGACGGCGCGCCGTTTCAGGCGCAAGATGTGGTCGCCACTCTCCGGCGCGTCACGGATCCCGCCCTCCACTCTCCTGCTGGAGAGCCCTTCCGCAGTGCAAGCTCAAAGGTTGTGGACTCCCGTACTCTCACCGTCACCTTCCCCGTCCCGGTCGCGAATATGGAGCGGCTATTTGACCAACTCTCGATCGTTCCCGCCCGTGCGTCCGGAAAAGACCGCGCTTCCTTAGGACCTTTCTTCATCTCCGCGTATCAGCCCGGCGTCGAAGTATTCCTCGCGCGGAACCCGAATTACTGGGAGAAGGACAGCGCGGGCCGCCGCCTCCCCTACTTGGACGCAGTACGGCTTTCGATTCAAGGAAATCAGGAAATCGAAGCCAGCCGGTTCCGCGCGGGCGAGATCGACCTCATCAATCACGTGGAACCCGAGATTTTCGATCGCCTCGCGAAAAGCATGCCCGCGGCGGTCCACGATAGCGGCCCCTCGACCGATATCGACTTTCTCTGGTTCAATCTGGTTCCTTCCGCTCCCCTCACGCCCGCGCGCAAAACATGGTTCCAGTCCCGCGTCTTCCGGCAGGCGGTTTCGCTCGCAATCAACCGCGATGACATCAGCCGTGTGGTATACCGTGGTCATGCGCGTCCCGCCGTTGGGCTAATCTCCCCGGCGAACAAGTTCTGGTTCAACGCGGCCTTAAAGCCCCTCGCTTTCAGCCCGGCAAACGCTCTGAAGTTGTTGGAATCGGAAGGCTTCCGAAAAACTGGCTCTGTTCTTAAGGACCGGAGTGGCAATACCGTCGAATTCTCCCTTCTGATCGGCGCCGGAAGCCAAACACGGGAGCGTACGGCCGTTCTCATCCAACAGGACCTGCAGGCCATCGGCATAAGAGTGAATGTCGTCACCCTGGACGTTTCGTCCATGATCTCGCGAATCACGAATACTTACGATTATGAAGCGTGCCTGTTTGGGTTGAACAACATCGCTCTCGACCCCAGTGAGCTGATGAACGTTCTTCTTAGTTCCGGGCCGCTCCACGGCTGGTATCCCAACCAGAAGACTCCCGCAACCCAATGGGAAGCGGAGATCGACGGCCTGATGCTCTCCCAGGCCTCGGCAACAGATAAGGCCTTGCGCAAGCGCCAGTTCGACCGCGTTCAGGAAATTGTTCGGGACCAGGAGCCCTATCTCTTCCTCGTGAACCGCAATGCGTTGAGCGCCATCTCGTCGGCCGTTCACAACGCCGCTCCGTCGGTGCTCTATCCGGAGACCTTCTGGAATGTCGAGCGCCTTTCCCTGAAATGAGTGGGCCTATAAGTGAGCCGCTTCTTTCCGCCGAAATTACCGCTTCCTACTCCGGCGCCGCCGTCCTGAAGGGAGTTCGTTTCGAAATTTCACCGGGGGAGGTTCTCGGTCTGATCGGGCAAAGCGGCTCGGGCAAAAGCACGGCCGCTCTTGCTGTATTGCGTTTACTCTCGTTCCGCGGAGGGCGGCAAACCGGCAGGGTTCGTTTCGAAGGGCAGGATCTTCTCGCGCCTCCCGAGCGCGAAATGCGCAAGTTGCGGGGCCGGCGAATTGGGTTCGTTCCGCAAAGTCCGGCCTCGGCGCTGAACCCCCTGCTCCGGCTCCGAACGCATTTGGCCGAAGCATGGCGGGCCCACGCTCCCAAATCGGGTTCGTTCCGCAAAATTTTGGAAAGCGTCAGCCTTCCCGCGGATGACGCCTTCCTGGCCCGCTATCCCGGCGACATCAGCGTCGGCCAGGGCCAGCGATTCCTCATCGCAATGGCAGTCCTTCACGGTCCCTCGCTGCTGATCGCCGACGAGCCCACCAGCGCCCTCGACGTCATCACCCAAGCCGAAATATTGGCTTTGTTTTCGCAAATGAACCGGGAACGGGGGATGGCAATCCTCTTTATCTCGCACGATCTGCTCTCCATCGCGTCTCTGTGCCACCGTGTCGCCATCCTCCGGGAAGGCGAACTCGTCGAAACCGGGATCACGGAACAGATCTTCCGCAATCCCTCGCACCCCTACACGCAACGGCTGGTCGCCGCGATTCCGCGCAATCCTTGGACGTTGTAGCGTATTGAAATGACTGACAGCAAGCTGATCGCCCGCCGGGCATTGATGAAACTCGCCCCGGCGCTCGCGGTTGCGGCGCAATCGAGGGCCCAGAACCCCCCGGCCGCGCCGCCCGATGTGGTGACGAATGAGATGCTGCGCCATTCCCTGACAATGGCCGGCCTGGAGTTTACAGACGCCCAACTCGCCATGATGCTGCCGGAAATGAACCGCAACCTCGTGGGCTACCGGGCTTTGCGGAACAAAGACGTTCCCCTGGATACGGAACCGGCCATCCATTTCCGCCCGAACCCGCCGCGCGTCGCCATCGAAGAGAAGCATGCTTTCCGTCCCTCGCGCCTGAAATCGCGCCCCTCGCGTCCTGCCTCAATGGAGGATCTGGCCTTCGCGCCGGTCACCCGGCTCGCGCCGCTCCTGAAGGCGAAGAAGGTCACCTCGGTCGAGTTGACTGCCATGTACCTGGCCCGCTTGAAGCGCTATGCGCCGAAGCTGAATTGCGTTATCACCATGACCGAAGATTTAGCCATGGCACAGGCCCAAAAGGCGGACGCGGAGATCCGGCGCGGGCACTATCGCGGCCCGCTCCATGGCGTTCCGTATGGCGCGAAAGACCTGTTCAACACCAAGGGCATCCGCACTACTTGGGGGGCGGAGCCCTACCAGAATACGGTACCCGATACCGACGCGACGGCCATCACCCGCCTGACCGAAGCGGGCGCCGTCCTGCTGGCCAAGCTTTCCATGGGAGCCCTCGCGCAAGGCGGGCTGTGGTTCGGCGGCATGACGAAAAACCCGTGGAACACAGAGCAGACTTCCAGCGGTTCGTCCGCCGGTTCCGCTTCGGCCACTTCGGCCGGCCTGGTCGGCTTTTCCATCGGCACGGAAACTCTGGGCTCCATCGTTTCGCCATCCACCCGCTGCGGCGTCACCGGCCTGCGCCCCACCTATGGCCGTGTCAGCCGCTACGGAGCCATGGGTCTCAGTTGGACCATGGACAAAATCGGCCCCATCTGCCGGTCCGTGGAAGATTGTGCCCTTGTGCTTCATTCCATTTACGGTCCCGACGGCAACGATTCCACGGTTCGCAATGTCCCCCTTGCATGGAACCCCGCCCTGCCGCTTGCCAACCTTCGGGTCGGTTTTCTCAAGGTCGAATTCGATCGGCAGACCGGCGAATCGAAGGACATGTACGCCGCCGCGCTTGCGGCTCTCGAAAAGGCCGGAGCGAAGCTGCAGCCCGTGGAACTGCCTGCCCTGGGAGCGGGCCCGCTCCGCATCATCCTTACCGCTGAAGCCGCCACCGCGTTCGATGACATCACCCGGAATAATCGCGTCGATGAACTGAAGGGCCAGACACCGAACGACTGGCCGAATACGTTCCGCTCCGCCCGTACCATTCCAGCTGTCGAATACATCCGCGCACAACGCGAGCGCACCCTGTTGATGGGTGCGATGGATCGGTTCATGTCGAATTGGGATGTGCTGGTTTCGCCCACCGGCTCAGCCACCCTGCTGGTCACAAACCTTACCGGCCATCCCCAAGTCACGGTCCCTTGCGGCTTCGTCGACAAGACCCCCGCGGGTTTGCTGTTCACCGGTCCTCTGTACCAGGAAGGCGTCCCGCTTCGCGCCGCGCTCGCTTTCGAGCAGACCACGGACTGGCACAATATGCACCCCAAGGTGGACTGGTAAGGTAGGGCGTATGCGAAAAGCTCTCCTTCTTGCCCTCACGCTGGGCGGCACGCTCTTCGGCCAGGGCTTCTATCTCCGAAGCGGCGACCGCGTCGTATTTTACGGCGACAGCATCACCGACCAACGCCTCTACACCACGTTCACCGAAACATATGTAGTCACGCGCTACCCGCGCATGCCCATTACTTTCATTCACTCCGGCTGGGGTGGCGACCGCGTGACAGGTGGCGGCGGCGGCTCGATTGACGTCCGCCTGGATCGCGATGTCATCCCGTACCGGCCCACCGTCATGACCATCATGCTGGGCATGAATGACGCCGGATACCGTGCCTTTGACCAGAAGCTCTTCGATACGTTCAGCCGGGGCTACGAGCACATCATCGAAAAGGTAAAGACCGATATTCCCGGTATCCGGATCACCGTGATTGAACCTTCGCCGTTCGACGACACCACCCGCGCGCCAAACTTCGAAGGTGGGTACAACAAGGTGCTGGACCGCTATTCGCAATACCTGGGGAGCCTGGCGCAACATGAAAACCTGCTGGCCGCCGACCTGAACGCCCCCGTCGTTCAAATGTTGACCGGCGCGAAAAACGCGGATGCCGCTCTTTCTCAGAAGATCATCCCGGATCGCGTTCACCCCGGCGCCGCGGGCCATCTCATCATGGCGGAGGGTCTCCTGAAAGCCTGGAATGCGACTCCGGTTGTGACCAACGTGGAGATCGACGCCGCCACCGGAAAACTGCTTCATGCCGGCAACACGGCTGTAACGAATCTTTCGAAGGGCGGCACGCTGACCTGGGAACAGATGGACCAGGCGCTTCCGTTTCCCATCGATTGGAACGATAAAGACAAGCTAGTTCCTCTCGCGGTTCGCTCTTCGGACTTTCTCAATGCGCTGGACCAGGAAACCTTGCGCGTGCCTGGGTTGGAAGGCGAGCGCTACATGCTCCGGATCGACGGAGCCGAAGCGGGCACGTTCACAAAGGAGGATCTCGGCCGCGGCATTAACCTGGCTATGCTTTCCACCACGCCCATGATGAAACAGGCCATGGACGTCCACGCGCTCACGCTGAAGCGGACCGGCATTCACCAATTCCGCTGGCGAAACATCCAGGTCCCGATGGCCTCGGAAGACCTTCCCAATAAAGCGGCCGCCATGGC
>JALYXI010000236.1 GCA_030947245.1 Acidobacteriota bacterium | reverse complement strand
GGATCGTGTCGTGCGTACGTTGTTGATCAACGATGATCGCGTTTCGGCTGAGAAGGCCTTGGGTCTTGCCCTCCGGTACGAGCACGATGTGGAAAAGCTCGGGGCCCAAACCTCGCCCGGCCGGTATAGCGAAGCGCAATGGAAAGAAGAAGTCTTGAGAGGGACCGCGCGTGCCCTGATCTACGAAGCGCGCGCCACCGGAAACCTGGGCAAGATCGACGACGCCATCGCGCTGGCCCGGAAGAGTTGGGAGCAGTACCCGAGCGCGGCCGGAGCACGGGAGTGGGGCCGCTGGTTAAGCCGTGCGGGCAGAAATCTCGAAGCCGTCAATCACCTTGCCGACGCTTTCACCATCGAAGATCCGAACAGCTCGGAAATCGATCGCGGCAAGGACCGCATGCGAATGGGCGAACTCTACGCAAAAGACACCGGATCCGAGAAAGGCTTGGGCGATCTGATCCTTCAATCCTATGACCGCACGCAGGCGTTGATGAGTGAGCGGGTCGCGCGGTTGAAAGCACAGGATCCAAACGCCGCCGCTTCAAAAATTCTGGAATTCACGCTTCCCGCCGTCGATGGGAGCTCGCTCGCGTTGGCCTCCCTGCGTGGCAAGACCGTAGTGTTCGATTTTTGGGCGACATGGTGTGGGCCGTGCCGGGCGCAACATCCGCTCTATGAAAAAGTCCAGCAGCGGTTCAAGGACAATCCGAACGTGCTTTTCCTTGCCGTCGCAACGGATGAGGAACGTTCTCTGGTCGCTCCTTTCCTGAAGCAGCACAACTGGACGGGCAAGAACTATTTTGAGGCAGGGCTTGCGGCCAAATTGAATGTCTCTTCCATCCCGACCACCATCATCGTCGACAAGAACGGAAACATTGCCAGCCGGATGAATGGGTTCACGCCGGAACGGTTTGTCGACCTCCTGACAGACCGCATCAACCAACTGCGGTAACTAAGTGCGGGGCGCCGCAAGAACGTCATCGCGAATCCGCAAATACGCGGCGTACCTTGCTTCCGGAATCTCTCCCCGGCGGAGCGCATCTTTTACACCGCACACCGGCTCGTGCGTGTGGGAGCAATCCTGAAACTGGCAAGCGCCCCGATACGCGTCGAAGTCGTGAAAATTGCGTTCCACTTCTCTGGCTGTGCAATCCCACAGCCCAAACTCGCGCACACCCGGCGTATCGATGATCCGGATGCCGCGCGCAAGCCGGTACATGGTGGAGGAAGTCGTTGTATGCCGGCCCTTCTGATATAGCTTGCTGATCTCACCGGTGGCCACGTTCGATTCCGGCGCGAACGCGTTCATCAGCGATGACTTGCCCACTCCGCTGTGGCCTACCAGAACCGCGAGCTTCCCCGCCAGAGCCGAAAGCAACTCCTCCACGCCTTCGCCCGTCTTGTTCGACACGGGAAAGATCCGGATTCCCATATTCCGGTACGGATCGAGAACCTCGAATTCTGCCGGCGACTCCACCTTGTCGATTTTCGTGAGGCAAAGGATCACCTCCGAGCCGCCCTTTTCAATGGCTATCAGGTACCGGTCGATCAAGCCGGGGCGCAGCACCGGACTTCGCATCGCCGCCACAATCACCACCGTATCCACGTTCGCGGCCACCACGCGTTCCAACCGCGGATTCAGCGGATCCGGCCGCGAAAGCGTGGTGGCGCGGGGCAGAATCCGGCGAATGTTCCCGAGCGAATCGATTTGCACCCAGTCTCCCACCGCCAAGCCTGTCTGGGGCTTGATGTAGACTTGCAAGTCTCCGACCACGCCTTCGCACCCCCGCGGACCGATGAAGGAGATCTGAGCCGTGCGGGTTTCCGTAGCCGCGCGTTCCGGGGCGGCGCGTTTCTTCCGCGGCGCCCTTACCGATTCGTCTTCTTCGTAGTCTTCCGCCGCCACTCGCTCAGTATACTGGCCTGAGTATCCCGAATGAAAAAACTCCTAGCCCTGAATCGCGGTGAAATCGCGATTCGCATCATGCGCGCCGCAACCGAACTCGGGCTCCGCACCGTCGCGATTTACTCGAAAGAAGATCGCCTCAGCCTGCACCGGTTCAAAGCCGACGAGGCATACCAGTTGAATGAAAATCTGGGGCCGGTTCAGGCGTATCTCGATATCGGCGGCATCATCGCGCTCGCGATCGAAAAGCAGGTGGACGCTATTCATCCGGGGTATGGTTTTCTCTCGGAAAATCCCGCGCTGGCCCGAGCCTGCAACCAGGCCGGAATCACTTTCGTCGGCCCCACCGCCGAACTGCTGGATCTGCTCGGCGACAAAACGGCGGCGCGGAAATTGGCCCAACGCGCCAATGTTCCCGTCGTGCCGGGAACTGAAGGAGCCGTTACGGAAATCGCCGCGGCGCGGGACTTGGCTCGCAAGATTGGCTTTCCCCTGATCATCAAAGCGGCGTTCGGCGGCGGGGGCCGCGGCATGCGCGTCGTCAGCAAGCCGGAAGAATTCGATGGACGTCTGGAAGAAGCGCGCAAAGAAGCTGCCGCCGCATTTGGCAACGATGCGGTGTTTCTCGAACGCTATGTCCGCCGCGCGCGTCACGTGGAAGTGCAAATCCTGGGCGATAATCACGGCAATCTGATCCACCTCCACGAACGCGATTGCAGCGTTCAGCGCCGTCATCAAAAGGTCGTCGAAGTAGCCCCCGCCGTGGGGCTCGACCCCGCGATTCGGCACGGCCTGGCGGAGGCGGGGCTGCAATTGGGCCGCGCCGCCGGCTATCGGAACGCCGGCACCGTGGAATTCCTCGTCGATACCGAAACCGGAGAATTCTTCTTCATCGAAGTGAACCCGCGCATTCAGGTGGAACACACCGTCACGGAGATGGTGACGGGAATTGATCTGGTGCGCTCACAGATCCTCATCGCCCAGGGTTGCCATCTCGACCGCGAACCACTCTCCCTTCCCGTCGGCCAACCCGTCCCGCTCAATGGCTTTGCCCTGCAATGCCGCATCACGACAGAAGACCCAACCGCGAATTTCACGCCGGATTATGGAAAGATTCACACGTACCGCTCTCCCGGCGGGTTCGGAGTTCGCCTGGACGGAGGCTCGGCATACGGCGGCGCAACCATCACGCCTTTCTATGATTCGTTGCTGGTGAAAGTAACGGCCACCGGCGGCGATTTTCCGCAAGCATGCCACCGCATGGACCGGGCGCTTCGAGAGTTCCGCATCCGCGGAGTGAAGACCAATATTCCGTTCCTTGAGAATGTCGTGAACCACCCGGCATTCCAATCGGGCGAAATCACCACCTCTTTCCTGGACGAGAATCCCGATCTGTTTTCGTACGCGCCTCGCCTGGACCGCGCGACCAAGCTGCTTTCTTACTTAGCGGAAGTTACTGTGAACGGCAATCCGGAAGTGGCGGGAAAGGCGCGCCCGCTTCGATTCATAGATCCTCCGGTTCCCCCGCATATTGGGGGCACTCCGCCACCCGGAACGCGCCAGCTTCTGCTTGCGAACGGCGCCGGAGAGTTCGCCCGTTGGACGGCCTCTCAGAAACCGCTGCTGCTGACCGACACGACGTTTCGCGACGCCCACCAATCCTTGCTCGCCACGCGCATGCGAACCTTCGATCTGCTCCGAATTTCCAACTTCGTCTCGCATCGCTTGTCCGGCCTATACAGCCTGGAGATGTGGGGCGGGGCCACCTTCGATGTCGCTATGCGCTTTCTTCTGGAAGACCCTTGGCAGCGCCTGCGGCTTCTGCGGGAGGCAATTCCGAACATCTGTTTTCAGATGCTGTTCCGGGCCTCGAACGCAGTCGGCTACACCGCGTATCCGGACAACGTGATCCGAGGGTTTGTCGCTGAAGCATGCGCACAGGGCATGGACATTTTTCGCATCTTCGATTCCTTAAATTACTTGCCGAACATGAAAGTCGCTATGGAGCAGGTGCGCGAATCGGGAGCGGTTTGCGAAGCCGCAATCTGCTACACGGGCGACATCCTCGACCCGGCGCGCGAAAAGTACAGCCTTGACTACTACGTCCGAATGGCGCAAGAACTGGCAAAGATGGGCGCGCATATTCTTGCGATCAAAGACATGGCGGGATTGCTGAAGCCGTATGCCGCCGAAAAGCTGGTGCGGGCTCTCCGCGAATCCGTCGGGCTTCCCATTCATTTCCACACGCACGATACCAGCGGCATCAATGCGGCTTCCATCCTGAAAGCCTCCGAAGCCGGAGTTCACGTCTGCGACGCCGCCCTAGCAGCCATGAGCGGGACAACCAGCCAGCCCAATCTCAATTCGCTGGTGGCGGCCCTGGAGCATACCGGCCGCGCGACCGGGCTCGATCTCGCAGCGCTGAACCAATGTTCCGATTATTGGGAGGCAGTGCGCGCCGCTTACCTGCCGTTCGATACCGGTCCCAAGGCGGGCAGCGCGGAAGTGTACCTGCACGAAATGCCCGGAGGCCAGATCACGAACCTGAAAGAGCAGGCGGAATCCCTGGGCCTCAGCGACCGGTGGCCGGAGATCGCGAAGACTTACGCGGACGTGAACTTCGCTTTCGGCGACATCGTCAAGGTCACTCCGTCGAGCAAGGTTGTGGGCGATCTTGCGCTGTTCCTGATCACGCACGGAATGACCGTTGCCGAATTCGAGCAGCTCGGCCCGGACCATCATCTTCCCATTCCCAACTCTGTGGTGGACATGTTTCAGGGCTCGCTCGGAATCCCGGAAGGCGGCTGGCCGCCGCGCATGGAAGCGATCATCCTGCAAGGCAGGCGGCCGGAACGCCCCAAGCTCCCTCCCGCCGATATGGAGAAAACCGCGGCCGCTCTTGCGCCGGAATTGGAACGCGAGCCGCGCGTGGATGAAGTACTGAGCTCGCTCCTGTATCCGGAGGTCTTCCTCAAATTCATCCGCGCGAGAAAGAACTATGGCGATGTCGAAGTTATCCCTTCTCCCCAGTTCTTCTTCGGCATGGAAAAGGGCGAGGAGGTAACGGTCACCATCGAGGAAGGGAAGTCGCTGGTGATTCGGTTCCTGACGCTCGGCGAACCCCGCGACGACGGATTCCGGACCATTTTCTTTGAGCTGAACGGTCAGCCCAGAGAAGCCGATATCCGGGACAAGAGCCTGGAGGTAAAGGGCGAGCAGCGCGCCAAAGCCGATTCAGGCAACCCCGGTCACATCGGAGCCCCGTTGCCGGGCATGGTGACCACGGTGGCGGTCCAGGAAGGCGCGCCCATTAAGAAAGGCGACCGCCTGCTGGTGATCGAAGCGATGAAGATGCAGAGCACCGTGTACTCCGGAGTGGCCGGTAAGGCGGAGAAAGTTCTGGTGAAACCGGGGCAGCAGGTGGATGCCAAGGACCTGCTATTGGTAATTGCCTAAAGTTTCTCCACATGGATGCTGCCGTTGGTGGTGTGCAGATCGATCAACGGGCTGCTGCCCGATGCGCCGTTCAAGTTGCCCTCCAGATGATGCTTTTCAATGCGGCCCTGGGCTCCTACCTCAAACGCGGACGAAATGCTGCTGTTGCTTGTGTAAGCGTTAAGCCGGGCCGCGACAGTGGCGGGCAACTGCACGGTAATCCCCCCGTTGGTCGTCGTGGCGTGCAATTCCCCATTCACGCCGGAACTCATCTTGAGTTCAATTCCGCCGTTCGTGGAACTCGCATCGACGGATTCTTTGATACCCTCCGCCTGAATATGTCCGTTGGTGGTGTGCAGATGCGCGGAGCCCTGAACGTCTTCCACTTCGACGGCGCCGTTTGTGCTCTGCGCTTCCACATTGCCCGCTAACTTCGTCACATTCACCGAGCCATTCGATGTTTTCAGCCGGGCGGCTCCGTCGATCTGCTCCACGCGAATTTTCCCGTTCGAGCTGGTCACCCGGTCCAGTATTACCTTTCTCGGCAGGTGGATTAAGTAGCGCGCGCCCATGTTCCCGTTGTTCTCAAAAGGCCTCACCGTACGCACTGAAACCGCGGCGTCGGAATGCGTAATCTCGATCCGGACGGCATCGCATAAAGCTTGGGTGCGAGCGTACTTCACACCTGTAATCTCGGCCTCTTCCCGATCCCAACCGGTGATTTCCACTGACCCATTCATATTTTCCAGAACGAACGTACCGCCGGACTTTAGCGGATAGGTATACCGGAAGTCTTTCTGGAAGCGTTCGGAAGAGTCGCCGAAATCGGCGTAACAGCCTGTCAGGAATGTGACCGCCGCTCCCAGGATCAATACGGGAAGTTTGCGCATATGCACAGCATACGAGACCTGTGGCCGCCGAGTTCCCTAACCTCATGCGACAATCGGAAGGCGTTACGGTAAATCTTGCGAAATCTGTTCTTTTTGCCGCTTCTGCTTGTCGGAAGTTGTAGCACGCCAACCCAACGTGCCACGGAGTTGGCGCTCCGTGAAGCGCACATCGATCCTGCCACCAGCGGTGCCATTTCCGGCCGTGTCCTGTTCGCGGGAACACCGCCAAAACGCACCGTGCTGGACCTTTCGGCCAACCCCACCTGCCAGCGCCAGCACCTGAAGCCTGTTTATTCCGAACAGGTAGTGGTCAACCGGAACGGCACGCTTCGCAATACGCTGGTGTGGGTGAAAACCGGGCTCCCCGCGTTACGCTGGACCCCACCGGCTGAGGCTGTAACTCTTAACCAGGAGGGCTGCGTCTACCAGCCTCACGTGGCCGCGTTGATGACCGGGCAGACTCTTGAAATCACCAATTCCGATCCGCTGAACCATAACGTCCATGCGGAATCGGTGGAGAACGCCGCTTTCAACCTGGCGCAGCCGCCCCGCGCGGAGAAAATCCTGAAACAGTTCCCCCGGGAGGAGATTATGTTCCCGGTCACCTGCGGCGTTCATCCCTGGATGCGTGCGTATCTAGCCGTGATTGCGCATCCTTTCTTCGCTGTCACCGCCGGGGATGGGACGTTCGCGCTCACAGGACTTCCTCCCGGTACTTACAAAATCGAGGCCGTCCACGAACTCTACGGCGCGCGGCAATCCACCGTGGTAATCGGCCCGAAAGACCGCAAGGAACTGAATTTCACGTACACGGCAAACAGCCGGTGAGATACTTGAGTTTGAACGACTATATCGCGCTCACTAAGCCGCGCATCACCTGGTTCATCTTAATGAGCGCGGCCATAGGCTACTTCTTCGGCCTGGGACGCGATGCATTCGAATGGCGCTCCTGGGAAAGCTGGCAGCCGTTTCTTCTTACGATTCTCGGTACGGGTCTGCTGTGTTCGGGCACTGCGGCTTTGAACCAGTGGTATGAGCGCGAGTCCGATCTCAAAATGCGCCGCTCCGCTGGCAGGCCGCTCCCCGGCGGGCGTCTGACAGCGAAATCCGCCCTGCTGTTTGGAGCGGGGCTCGCGCTTGCCGGATTCGCCATCCTGGCGCTTGCGGTGAATTTGCTGGCCGGCCTGCTCGGCCTTTTCACGCTGGTGAGTTACTTATTCATTTATACGCCGCTGAAACAGCGTTCCTCGCTTGCCACAGTGATCGGCGCGCTTCCAGGCGCCATGCCGCCTATGATCGGGTACGCGGCCGGACGGGGAAGTCTCACTCCCGAAGCATGGGCGCTTTTTGCCATCCTGTTCATCTGGCAATTCCCGCATTTTCTTGCAATCGCCTGGATGTACCGGGAAGACTATTCGCGCGCCGGCATTCTGATGCTGCCTGTAGTGGAACCGGATGGCCGGTCGACATCGCGCCAGATCGTAATCTACGCCTCAACGCTGATTCCCGTAAGCCTGTTTCCATCTCTGCTCGGGATGACCGGGAGACTCTACCTGGTCGGCGCCCTTCTGCTGGGCGGCTGGTTCCTGTATTCCGGCGTGCGTGTCGCCCTGGACCGCACCACGCGAAGGGCTCGCCGTGTTCTCCTGGTATCCGTAATTTATCTTCCGCTCATCTACGGCCTGATGCTCATCGACCGGCCCTTCTGATGAAGCGCGTTCTTCCCTTCCTGCTTCTGCTTTGCTTCGCCTGCGAAACGCGGCCACCCCTCCCCGTGCTCGGCCAGGTTCCCGATTTCAAATTGACCGCGCAGGACGGGCGCAAGTTCCAGGGCTCTTCTCTTCGCGGCCATGTTTGGATCGCGGATTTCATCTTCACGAACTGCCCGGGACCTTGCCTGCGCATGAGCACTCTCCTCGGCCGTGTCCAGAAAGCAACGGCCAGTGTGCCGGATATCCGCCTGGTTTCTTTCACCATCGATCCTGCGCGCGATACTCCGCCGGAGTTGGCGCGGTTCGCTTCGAAATACCATGCGGACCCGGCGCGGTGGACATTTCTGACCGGCCCACAACCCACGCTGCAAATGCTGAGCCGCGATGCTTTCAAGCTGGGCGATGTGGACGGTACGATGAACCACAGCACCCGTTTCGTCCTGGCCGATCGAAACGGCCGGATCCGCGGCTACTACGGCAC
>JALYXI010000219.1 GCA_030947245.1 Acidobacteriota bacterium | reverse complement strand
CTCTTATTCTACGTGGGAATATTCGCGAGTTACCTTTTAGTACTAAAACGAGAAGGGCGGCGGCTTCCGTGGAAGCTTGTTATTTTGATTATTTTGGCAGTTGCCTTGCTTTTAGGAGGGGTGGGCTATTTTGCTTTCGTTCACTATCATTTCCGGACGATCCCGCACTGGCCTTTTTTGACACAGTGACATAGCCGGAACGGGGAACATGGATCTCGACAAAATCATTCGCGAGCTTCAAGAAGAACGTAGCAAACTGGATCAGATTGTCTCTTCTCTTGAGGAGTTGCAACTCAGTTCCGGAATCGATTCAGAAAAGACGGCGGCGCTGGCGGATGGCCGCCGCGGTCGCCGTTTTATGGACGCGGCGGCGCGCGAGGAAGTCTCGAAGCGAATGAAGAAGTATTGGGCCAACCGGAAGAAGAACCAGGCTACGTCTTAAAAAACCAGAGCCAGAAGTACTGTCCACCCGCTCCGTGACGGTGGCGCGGCTCGAAGCCGCAGCGCATCGCCAGTTGCACAGCCTCCTCATCCGAGAAGGGAACGCCCAACCAGGTATCGTGCGCCTCGGTTGCCAGGGTGGCATCCCCCTGCACCTGGAATTTGAACAGCCCGCCGGGACGCAACAGCCGGTGAACCTCAGAGACGTAATTTTCGATTACAGCGCGGCTGGGGATGTGTTGAAACACAATGGAGGAAAATGCGAAATCCACCTGCATTTCTCCCAACACCGCCAGGTCAGTACCGTTATTTTGCCAAAAATGCGCGTTCTCGATTGCGCGGTTTTCATCTGCCGCCCGCCGCACCATCTCGCCTGAAACGTCCACTCCGTGTACCGTTCCAAACACTTCCGCCAACGCCCGCGTTACCCGGCCCACGCCGCACCCGATTTCGATTACGGTCATCCGCCGCGGATCTTTCCCCTGGCAGATGTTGATCATGTCGGTTAACACCTCTTCTTGAACGGTCCGGCGTCCTGATTCGAAGAACTCCTTCTCATTCCAGTCCCGTTGAGCGGTATTGACGTAGAATCGGGCATTTTCCACAGCGCGCGCGTCCCACTCACGCTGCATCCTGGAAAGGAGTTCGGGATCGTTCATCATGTTATATTGTAAGTCGTCGCGTGGGCGACTAGCTCAGCTGGGAGAGCGCTGCGTTCGCAATGCAGAGGCCGGGGGTTCGATCCCCCCGTCGTCCACCAATTGTCAAATTCCAGACGATCCGAATCCGCCTTCTCCCCGCGCTGATTCGCCTAGTTCCCCCTCCTGCCACTCTACTGTTTCGTATCGCGCAACCACCATTTGCGCGATCCGGTGGCCTGCTCTTATGTCGTACGCCCGTGTGCCCAAATTCAGCAGAATTACCCGGATTTCGCCACGGTATCCGGGATCGATTGTCGCCGGACTATTTGGCAGCGTGATGGCATGCTGAAGCGCCAATCCACTGCGCGGCCGGATCTGCGCTTCATAGCCGGCCGGAAGCTCGATGGCAATGCCGGTTGAGACGCAAACGGGCAGACCGGGTTCCAGCCGCACGTCCTCTACCGCACATAAATCCATCCCCGCATCTTCCGCGGGGCCGTGTGCATAGGCGGGCAGCACAGCATCCGCATTCAAGCGCCTGATTCGAATCCGCAATCCGTTATCATAAGCTTCTTGAAACGCGTCATCACGGTAGCGCCCCTTCCGCCGGAGAAGTGCGCCTATGCTCTGGCCCGCTATAGCCGTTCGCCCGATTCTATTCGCGAATCGCTCGAATGGGTCCGTACTCACAACTCCGAAAAGTTCCTGGAAAGCTATTATTTCCAGTACGGCCACCAGTCCATCGCGGACCTGGGCCACGCCGTTCTTTGTTTCGAAAATATCTCCGAACTCGCCGCTACCGAGATCGAAGACGAGCCCCTGTGGGATGGTCAGGCGAAATCCACCCGGTACCAGGATTTCTCAAAGACCGGATTCATCACACCTGCCGATCTTACGGCTGAGGATGCCACGGCGTATGGCGAAGCCGCCCGCCAACTCCTTACGGCGTACGCGGAAACACATGCCTTGGAACTGGAACGCTTGCGCTCCACGCTCCCGCGTCCGGAAAGCATGAAGGCCGATGCCTATGAGCGCAATCTGGTCGCTCGCGCTTTCGATGTCGCCCGTTATTTTCTGTTCTGGGGCATTCCCACCAACGTCGGCCAGGTAACCAGCATTCGCACGCTGGAAAAGCAGATCCGCCGTTTGGGAGCCTCGCAATTTCTTGAACTTCGGACCCTAGCGTCGGAGATTGCCGAAGCCTGCGCCGCACGTCCGGATTGCGTCTGGAGCGAAGCCATCGGCGAGCCTCTCGCTCCCACGCTTGCCAAACATGCCGATCCCGACACGCACTCCCCGCAGGCGCAGGCCGCTCTCCGCCAGTGGGCGCAACAGAACCTTCAAATCCCGCAGCAGATGCCGCGGCAGGAAGCTCCCAAAGTCGACTTAATCCTGCCGGCCGAGCAGCTCGCGGAAATTGCGGCGACGCTCCTTTATCCGGTGACCCACCACTCGTTTCGCGCACTCTATGAAACCGTGATCCAGTGGCCGCGCGCGCGCCAGGCGGAAGTGCTCGATGCCGCTCTGCAGTCGCGATCGCGCCGCGATGATCTTCTCCGCGAATTTCGCACCGCTCCATTCTGCTTTGACATGGTGATCGATTTGGGCGCGTACCGTGACATGCACCGCCACCGCCGATGCCAGCAGTTCCGCCAGGATTACACTGCCACGCTTGGCTTTGAAGCGCGCGTCAATGCGCCGGCGATCGAGAAAGCTCTCTCCGTCGCGAAGACACTCACGCAGCCCGCGGCCCAGTACCTGTTGCCGTTCGCCACCAAGGCCCGGTTCCTGTTCAAGATGGACTTCGCCGAAGCGGAATACATTGCGCGGGTGAGAAGCGGCGTGAAAGGCCACTTCAGCTATCGCGAGATCGCCTGGCAGATGAAACTTCGCGTGGAGGAACAACTGCCCGAACTCGGGCGCTTGATGCAAGCCACTCCTCCGTGGGAGGAAGACCCGTTGAAGCGGTGATTATCAATTAAACTAGTTGTCAGATGAAGCCGGTTTCCATTCTTTTCGCGCTTGCAACTCTCGTGTTCGCCACTGTCTCCCCCGACAAATCCGTCGGCCCCCAGACCGCGCCTACGGTGATCGATGTGTTTCTCGATTTTCAGTGTCCCCCGTGCAAAAGGTTTCACGATCAAACGCTGCCGGACATAATTGCCAATTATGCCAATAAAGGAAAAGCGCTGGTGGTCTATCACGATTTTCCGCTGCCCGTCCACAACCACGCGCGCGAAGCGGCCCGGTGGGCCAATGCCGCGGTTGCCGTGCACAAGTACGAACAGGTGAGCGCCGCCCTGTTTCGAGCCCAGCCGCAGTGGGCCGCCAACGGCGATATTCGCTCCGTGGTCGCCCAAGTTCTGACTCCCGCCGAACTCAAGACAGTCGAGACTTTGGAGAAAGACCCCAAAGTGGATGCGGGCATCGACAAGGACATGTCGTTAGGCGTTCAAATGGGCCTGAAGGAGACTCCCACGATCGTCGTAACCCATAAGCTGCAGACGTATCCGTTCGGCGGCTTCATTTCTTATTCCATCCTGAAGCAGGCCCTCGACGACATCTCGAGCAAGTGAAATACTTCTTCTTGCGCTCCGGATCTTTCTGGGCGCGGTGTTCCTCTACGCGGCATATACGAAGCTGAAAGCTCCGTGGTACATGTTTGCGGGCGCCATCGATTCCTATCAGATGGTTCCGCCCTGGGCTTCCGAGTGGATCGCGAGGACGCTGCCGGGGTTTGAACTGCTTCTCGGGGCGCTCTTAATTTCCGGGTACCGGCTGCGCTTAGCGGCGTTGGTGAGCGGCATCCTGCTGCTGGCGTTCTGGCTCAGCATGGCCACTGCGTTTGCGAAAGGCCTGGCCATCGATTGCGGGTGTTTCGGCAGTGGCGAAGCGGTCAGCAAATGGACGCTGCTTCGTGACGGCATTCTGGTGACCTCCGCCGCTATTTTGTGGTACTTTGCCCGTCCGCGCGGCGTTATAATCCAACGATCATCCCAAACCGTCGAATTCTAGCCGCAGCCGCGTTTCTGCTGCTTCAAGCCGCTTGCGTTTCCGACCAAGCGGTCCAGAAGTTCGCGAAAGACGCGAAACGGGCCTCTGAGCTTCTGCCGCGAGCTGCCGCGATTCCGTTCGATGCGTGCGTGGAACAGCATGTCTATCAACAGGTGAACTCCGCGGATAGAACCATTACGGACCGCGCCGCCGCCGCTCAAGCTTGCACAGCCAGCGCGGAAACACGCGTTGGCATGGTGGAGGAATATGCTGTCGTTGGGCGCTACATGAGCCTGCTTGGCAAGCTTGCTTCGCGGAGCAGTCCTGAGGCGGATTCGCCGGGGAAATCAACCGCTTCGCCGACCGCATCGACGGCCATCGAGGACTCCACCACGGCGGACTCAACCAGGCAGTCCGCCATCGCGGGCCTGAACGGCGCTATGGCCAGTATGTATCTCCGCGCCCGATCCGGAACCGCGCTCCGCGAGGCCATTACCGCAGCCGACCCACACGTTCAGGCGCTCTGCGCGCTCTTCCAGACGCAAATCCTGCGAGCCTCGCTTCTCTCGCTTGACAATCAGGAAGCCGCACTTCGCGCGCTGTACTCGGACACAGCGGCCCCCGGACCGTTACGCCTGATCCTGTACCGGCAATTTGAGTCCGAACTTGCCCGCATTCAGGAGAAGCGCGAACTGGCCAGACTGTATGCGGCGCTCCTGAGCACGATAGCGAAAACGCACGCGGAACTTTATGCCAGCCGTGACCGGCTCCGCAGCCGCGGCACGCTGGAACAAATCGCGCAGGATGCCGGGAGCCTGGGGGAAGAAGTGGAAGCCATCGAGCGCCTCACGAAATGAACGGTATGCCTGCTCTTACATCCGATGACTTATTTCAGCTTGCGGCCCAGCTCAGCGCGATGGCCAAATCGGTGGAAGCGCAACGGCTGCGGAACCCGCGCCGTAGCGCGGAAGACAAGAGCTTGCAAGCTGTTCGCGATCGCCTTCTCAATGCATCGTCAGATCTGGCGGCCTCTTCGATCAACGTGGCGCTCAATCAGTTATCCCCGCATTACGATGCGATGTTGTCGGTGCTTCGCGGCTTGAAGGCCGAACTCGCGCGAGAGGAGAAGCTTTCCCGGATTTTCGCGTTTGCCGATGCAGCGCTGGCCATTGCCGCCGCGTTCGCGTCCGGCGATATTGCGGGCGTTCTCGGAGCAATCGCGGGCGCGAAGAAGCTGCTGACGCCAGCGGTTTCCAGTTAGAACAGGCGATCATCCGGCGCTGTTTGAACTGCCGCTGCTATACTAGGACTTTGTTCCGCAAGGGCTCTTAGCTCAGCTGGTTAGAGCGCTACCTTGACACGGTAGAGGTCACAGATTCGAATTCTGTAGAGCCCACCATCTTACGCATTCAACACGCGCTTCATGCGGTCCAGCGTGTCGTCGATCTCGGCAGTGTTCTTGAACCCGATGGTAATGGCGTCGACGCACCCCAGGTTCATCGCGAACTTCATGGCCGCGTCCCGGTCCTTGGCTTCGGTGAACTGCCCTTCGCCGCACAGCTTCATGCTGATCACGCCCATACCTTGGGCGTGAACCTTCTTCGTGTTCGCCACGACCTCGTCCACGTTGCCCAAATCGGGAACGTCTCTCATATTCGGAGTGTCCATGCGAGTGCCGTTATGGTTCATGCGGATCATCGCGATATCGAGCCACTCATCCCCCGGAATCGTCCGAAGCGCCGGGAGCCCGTGTATGGAAGCGCCGTGCGATAGGATGACCTTCTTCGATTTCGCCTCAGAAAATCCGTCTTGTAGGCTCGCGTAATCCGTCTTCCACGTCGGAGGGCGCAGGCAATGCAGCAGCAGGATGTCAATGTATTCCGTATTCAGTTGTTTCCGGAAATCATCGATCTTCGCCAGCGGTTCCCCCGTCGGCGGAGTGCTATACTTGGACATCAGTTGATAGCTGTCTCGCGGCAGTCCCTTCAGCGCGATTCCGAGCATTTCCGGCATTCCGTGGTAACTCTCCGCTGTTTCAAAGAAACGGATGCCATGATCGTAGGCGTATCTCACCAGCCGGGTGAACTCCTGCTGCCCCAGTTCGCGCTGCACGCGGCCGCCATGCGTGCCAGTGCCAAAGGCCAGCCGCGTGACTTTGACGTTCGATCTGCCGAGGGTCACAAGATCGGTCCCCGACCGCTTTGCTGGTTGGCCTGAGGCTCCCGCAGCCCCTAAGCCGGACAAAACCGTAGCGGCCACGCCGCTTTTGAGAAAATTACGCCGGGTTGAATGCATAAAATGACTCCTGCCCGAACTTTAACACGGGATCGGGTCGAATGAAGGACACCTGTCTATAACTCCACGTGGAATTGAAGCGAGGGCGGCCAGCCGAGCGCTCAAAGGAGGACATGAGGTTTTGGTTCGTGTTCGCCGCCGTGATGGGACCGCGGTTCTTTGGCCCGCTCTGCGATTATTACGTCGAAATAGAGCAGCCGGTTCCGCTCCTCGAAGCCAAGCTACACCTGCTGAGAATGCGTCAGGAGATTCCGCTGCCGGACGCCGAAGCAGCCGCCGTTGATGAGGTATCGGCGCGATGGAACGGCTCTGTGCTGGCCTAATCGATGTCTTCATGCCCTCCGGTCAGACGCCCGCACAACTTCGAGTCTTGGCTTGAGCAAACTGGAACTGTTTCGATTGACATGGGTACCCGGCGTGGAGGTATCCCCACTTGGCCGCATTCTGGTAACGCCGTTTTGCATGCCCGGTGGTGGACACTGTCCGGTTAGTCGCGAACCACTGACCGGAAGCGTTCCTACGGCGCCAATCCGCGAGGTGCCAACTCAACCAAGTGGGACATTCTTCTATTTCGAACCAGCGACGCGGCTATGGCTATCCGTTGTCTGAGTAGCATTCAGAACGGGTTGGCATCAGCCCACTTGATCACGGATCGTTCCAAGATGTCAGCTCCATGACGAAGAGATCGGTAGAAAGGCGCTCTTACATCCTTTGGGATGCAGCTATAGCCTGCGAGG
>JALYXI010000201.1 GCA_030947245.1 Acidobacteriota bacterium | reverse complement strand
TTGACGCCGGCGGGTTCGTTGCATCTGAAGTGGGAGGATACGATTACTCTGACCGGCCCCGCCCAGCTAATCGCGGACGGCGTATTTCACTATGCGAATATCTAAAGGATGAGTAGCGATTCAGTGACCCAAAAGATTCAAGCACGCACGGCGCGCGTGGGAATCGTGGGCCTCGGGTATGTCGGTCTTCCGCTTGCCGTTGAGTATGCAAAGGCCGGATTCCCTGTTACGGGTATCGATTTAAGTGTGTCCAAAGTGGATCGCGTGAACGCGGGTGAATCGTATATCAACGATATCGATTCCGCGGAATTAAAGCCTTTGGTAAGCGCGGGCAAGCTGCGGGCCAGCGCGGATTTTTCAGTGATCGGTGACCTCGATACGGTCAACATCTGCGTCCCGACGCCGCTGCGAAAAACGAAAGATCCCGATATGAGTTATATTGTGGCCGCGACGGAGGAGATTGCCAAGTACCTGCATCCGGGGATGCTGATTATTCTGGAATCGACCACATACCCGGGGACCACGGATGAGCTGGTGCTCCCGATGCTTGAGAAATCGGGTTTGAAGGTAGGAAGCGACTTCTTTCTGTGCTTCTCTCCAGAACGCGTAGACCCCGGAAATCCCAAGTTCCACACGAAGAACATCCCTAAAGTGGTCGGTGGCACTACCCCGGCGTGCACGGAGGTGGGACGCCTGTTTTATCAACAGGCTCTCGAGAATGTGGTTCCGGTAAGTTCGACGCAGGTGGCGGAAATGGTCAAGCTGCTGGAAAATACGTTCCGCATGATCAACATCGGTCTGGTGAACGAAATTGCGATCATGTGCGATGGCATGGGCATCAACGTGTGGGAGGTAATTGAGGCGGCGGCAACGAAACCGTTCGGCTTCATGCCTTTCTATCCGGGACCCGGCTTGGGCGGGCACTGTATCCCGATTGACCCTTTTTATTTGTCCTGGAAATCGAAGCAGGCCGGGATTGAGGCACGATTTATCGAATTGGCCGGTTCCATCAACGGGCAGATGCCGCAATTTGTGGTCGCAAAAGTTCAGAATGCATTAAACGAGCACTCAAAGGCAGTGAAGGGCTCGCGCATTCATATCTATGGGGTTTCCTACAAGAGGGATATCGACGACGTGCGGGAATCCCCGGCAATCGATATCATGCTTCTTCTGGCGCGCCGGGGGGCCATTCTCTCTTATACGGATCCGCATGTGCCTTCCCTGAAATTGGAACAACTCGAACTGAAGAGCCAGGACGGCTTCGCGGAAGCCGACTGCGTGGTGGTAGTGACGGACCATTCGGTGTTCGATTACGGCAAACTGGCGCGAGAGGCGAAGCTGATCGTGGACACGCGGAATGCGCTGAAGAACGTCGTTTCCGACCGGATCGTTCGGCTGTAATTTGACAACCCTCCCAATCGGGAGGAAGATTCAGGGAAAGAGGCTCTTCATGCATCCGGTCACCATTACGGCTCTAGTTCTTTGTTCCGGGCTGTCCCTTTCGGCCCAATCTGTGATTTCGGCGCACTCCGGCACGTTGCATATGTCAGAAGGCACAGTGCTGATCGATGGAAAGACGGTCGACCAAAAATTCGGCACGTTCCCCGACTGGAAAGAGAAGTCGGAGCTCCGAACGGAAATGGGCCGGGCTGAAGTTCTGCTGACGCCAGGGGTATTCCTTCGTGTTGGCGAAAACAGCTCAGTGCGCATGATAGACAACCGTCTGATTGCTACGCGCGTGGAGTTGGTTTCGGGCGAGGCTGTGGTGGAAGCGGCCGATCCGATGAAAGAGAATTCCGTCACCTTGGTTTATGGCGGCTATCAAATCCATGTGCGTAAATCGTCCGTATTCGCGCTGCAGGCGCAACCGGCCGAATTGAAGGTGTATCACGGAGAAGCGGAAGTGGAATATGACGGCAACTTGGTCGTGGTGAAGTCCGGCCGTATGCTGCCGTTCAGTCCTGCTCTCGCTGCGGAGAAGTTCGACGCAAAAGAGGGCGATGCTCTCACGCGTTGGAGCGAGCGCCGAAGCGAGTATGTGGCGACCGCGAACGTATCGGCGGCGAAATCGTTGCGCGATTCGGGTTCCACTTGGTCTTCCGCCGGATGGTATTTCAACCCCTATTACTCGATGTACACCTATATCCCGGGACGGGGTGTTTCGTGGAGTCCTTACGGATACGGCTACTACAGCCCTTACTCGGTGTACTCTTATCTTCCGGCATACGGGTATGGCTCCGGGTACGGTTACCGCGGATATAACGGAGGCTCAACCCGCTCCGGCGACCAGAGCGGTGGTTTCGGACGGACCGCCAGCAGCATATCGAGCGGCAATAACACGGGCTTCGGGCGCGCTGCCAGCTCCGTATCGGCCGGCAACAGTGCGGGTTTCGGACGGGGCGCGAGCTCAATCGGGTCCGGGTCCTCATCCGGCGCGGCTTCTTCCGGCCACTCCTCCGGAGGAGGAACGTTTTCGGGCGGCGGGAATATCGGCGGTGGCAGCCGGGGCTCGAAGTAAATCAAGCTATATCAATCACGTTTTTGATGCCTTCGTGGCTGGTAATCGGTTCATTGAACCGGTCAATCGGGAAGTGGGCGGTGATAAGGCCCTTCACCGCCTCCGGCCATTTCCGGTAGAAAGCTCCTAAGTCCTTGATTGCATCTTCAAAGGCTTGCTTGCCTGCATTGACCGATCCGACCACTGCCTGATTCCTCAACACCAGATTGCGCATGATCGTATCCGTATCGATGCTCACCGGCGAGTGATGTCCGGGAACACCCGTGAAGACGAACAGCCCGTTTGTGCCTAGTACGCGCAGGACGTCAAAGGCGAATTGGGAGGCTCCGACAGCTTCATACACGATGTCAATGTTCCCAACGATCTCAGCCATCTGATCAACGGGTGTTTGCTCACTGGAAATATAACGGGCGCCCATGGCTTTCACGATGTCAGCCCCTCGATTGGGTTCCGGCAGCTTCGAGTACACCGTTGTCTCGAAACCGGCGGTTACCATCGTCATGGCGCCAAGCAGACCGACCGGACCCGCGCCTAAAACCAGTGCGCGGTGGCGTGC
>JALYXI010000189.1 GCA_030947245.1 Acidobacteriota bacterium | reverse complement strand
GATCATCTACATCGACCAGATTGTGCAATCCCATTTCCTCTCCCGCCGCGCCATCTTCTTCATGCAGGACGCCTACGACGCCTCCACCCGCACAGGCAAGCCGGTCACTGAAACCTACCCCATTTTTATGAGAATGAAAACCCAGAACGACCGCATCGTGCATAAATCGCTCGAAGCCCTGGCCGCCCTGAAAAAGGTCCGCGCGCAAACCAGCCAAGCCGCCGCTCCCGACGCCGTCAATCCCGCCGAACCAAACGGTTTACCCGAAATTGGCTTCGTTCCGCCACTTTATGAGCCCGCCCCGGACTATTGCCGCCAACTCCCTTCTGAGACCTATACGTCGATGGGCTTGGAACAGGAAACCTCCTAGAAACGCCCTTCAAAACGCCTCGGAAACAACGCTGAAATTTTATCGGACCCCCCGCTCGAAACCGCCGGTCGCGTCAACGCCCGTCTTGTCTCAATCCGCTGCGCGCCTCTTATACTAGAGTCAGGCACTTGCGCAGACGGCTCATCTACGGCTTCGGAACCTTTCTGCTCCTGATCCTCGTCGTCCTCGTCGTCTGGCAGGGCTCGTTCGACTTCGGCTCCTACGAACCGCAGGATCCCACCCAAACCCTCATCCTCTGGAGCGTTTCCACCCTCATCTTTGTCCTCATGGTCACGCTCGGCTTCATGCTCGTGCGAACCTTCGTCAAGCTGCTGGTCGAGCGCCGCACCAACCGGGAAGGGTCGCGCATCAAAACCAAATTGGTCGCCGGCGCTCTCGCCCTCAGCATCATGCCGGTGTTCTTCATGGTTCTCTTTAGCGTGGAGGTCATGAACCGTAACCTGGATAAGTGGTTCGCCAAGCCGGTCGACCGGCAGCGCCTGAATTTCGTCGAGATTTCGAAAGCCCTCTCGCGGGAAATGCAGGACAAAGTGAACGCGCAGGCTTCCCTCCTCGCCATGCTGCCGGAAACCAGGTTGCAGCTTGCGGGTGGACCCGTTTCAGCGGGCTATCTCGATCTGTTCTGCCGGGAGCAGGCCCTTGCCGCCGCCGCGCTCTTCAACCCTCACAGCGGCGCCCCCCTCGCGGCCTGCGGTTCCCCCTCCGCACTGCTCGCCCGTGATGGCGATTTCGCCGTCGGCCGCAAGTCCGTTTTTTGGTCCGGGCGCGAGATCGGTTCCGTCCGGGTCGTCTCCCACATTCCCATTGACGTTCTCCAGAAGCAGAAAGAGATCGAGCGGTACAACCTCGCTTATCAGGATCTGGCCGCCCAGCGCCGCAGTGTTCGTCAGAGATACTTCCTGCTTCTGTTCCTGATTACGCTGTTCATCCTGTTTGTCGCAACATGGGTCGCCCTGTTTCTCGCCAAGCAGATCAGCGTACCCATCGCCGCCCTCGCTCACGCCGCCCAGGAAGTGGGGCAGGGCAATCTGGGCTATCGCGTGGAAGTGGGAGCCAATGATGAGCTCGTCGGCTTGGTGCAAGGCTTCAACCGGATGACTCAGCAGTTGGATGCCAACAGCCGCGAACTCGATACCCGCAGCCGGTTCACGGAAGCCATTCTCGAAAATATCCCCACAGGCATCATCTCCATTGCGGCCGATGGCTCCATCCAACGGGTCAACCGCGCGCTCAAAAGCATCCTCCCCGAAGAGCTGGTATCCAATGCGCGCACTCTGGACGACCTCTTTCCCCGCGAAGATGTCGCGGAAATTCGATACCTGATGAAGCGCGCCCGCCGTACCCGGATTGCCACCCAGCAACTGGATTTGAACTTCGGCGCGCACACCCTCCATCTCGCCATCACGCTTTCCGCTCTCGATCAGCGCCTCACCTCGGGCTTCGTCATGGTCATCGAAGACACCAGCGACCTTTTGCGCGCGCAGAAATCCGCCGCCTGGAATGAGGTCGCCCGCCGCGTCGCCCACGAAATCAAGAACCCCCTCACTCCCATTGGGCTCTCTGCCGAGCGCATCCGCCGTCAGGTCGACCGCGCGCAACTGCCCCCCGAAATCGCGCGGATCGTCCGCGAATCGACGGACATCATCGTGAATGAGGTGCAGTCCGTTAAGGCTCTGGTGGACGAGTTCTCGCAGTTCGCCCGCTTCCCCGCGAAACAGGTTGTCCGCGCCTCGCTGAACCAGATTGTGGAAAGCGCGCTCGCCGTCTTCTCCGGCCGTTTGGATGGAATCGCGATCCAAACGGATCTGTCCCCCTCGCTCCCCGCGATTTCTGTCGACCGCGAACAGTTTAAGCGCGTCGTCGTTAACCTCGTCGACAACGCTGCGGAAGCCATGCAGGATTCCTTCGTCCGGCGCCTTCACATCGTCACGCAGCCCGGGCTGGTGGACACCGTCGAGCTCATCATTGCGGATACCGGAGCCGGTGTTTCCGCCGAAGACAAGGAAAAATTGTTTGTTCCGTATTTCTCCACCAAAGGCCGCGGCACGGGTTTGGGCCTCGCCATCGTCAATAACATCCTCGCCGATCACAATGCCAACATCCGCGTCGAAGACAACACGCCCGCGGGGACCCGCTTCATCATTGAAATCCCATCGGAAGAAGTTGTTAGCCCCATCCCGCAGCCCGCCGCCCTGCTCGCCGTATGAAGCCCCCGCGCATTCTGATTGTCGATGACGAGCCCGGCATCCGCCAATCTCTGCGGGGCGTGCTGGAGGACGAAGGCTATCACGCCGACGCGGTCGATACCGGCGAAAACTGCCTTTCCCGTTTGCTCGATCACTCCTGCGAGCTGGTGTTCCTCGATATCTGGCTTCCAGGTCTCGACGGCATGGAAGTACTGGCCCGCATCCAGGAAATCCCTCTCGCCGACCGCCCTCAGGTGGTCATGATCTCCGGTCACGGCTCCATCGAAACCGCTGTCCGCGCGACGAAACTGGGTGCGTTCGACTTCCTCGAAAAGCCCTTGTCGATGGAAAAGCTGTTCATCGTCGCCAAGAACGCTCTCGAACAGCGCCGGCTCCAGCTGGAAAACACTCGCCTCAAGGCCGACACATCGGCGAAGTACCGCATCATCGGCGAGAGCGTGCCTATGAAAGCGCTCCGCCAGCAGCTCGGCTTGATGGCCGGAACCAACGGGCGCGTTCTCATCTATGGTGAGAGCGGCACCGGCAAAGAGCTCGTCGCCCATGCCATCCACGCCATGAGTCCCCGCCATGACAACGCGTTTGTCGAGGTGAACTGCGCCGCCATCCCGGAAGAACTCATCGAAAGCGAGCTGTTCGGCCACACGAAGGGCAGTTTCACCAACGCCCACGATTCCAAGCCGGGCAAGTTTTTGAAAGCCGATTCCGGCACCATCTTCCTCGATGAGGTGGGTGACATGAGCCTCAGAACCCAGGCGAGAGTTTTACGCGCCCTGGAGGAACAGCGCTTTGAACCCGTAGGCGCGCACCATTCCGTTCAGGTGGATGTACGCGTCATTGCCGCAACCAACAAGACGCTCGAACAGGAAATCGAGCGCGGGAATTTCCGCGAGGATCTGTTCTACCGCCTGAACGTAATTCCGTTCCATGTGCCGCCCTTGCGGGAACGCCTGGAGGATGTTCCCCTGCTCGCCGATTACTTCCTTCGCGAGTTCACCTCTTCGTACGGACGTAAGCCCAAGGAACTGACTCCGCAGGCTTACCAGACGCTTTCTGAGCACCACTGGCCGGGCAACGTCCGCGAGCTGAAGAATCTGATTGAGCGCATTGTGATCCTCAACCCGCAGGTGCGGGTGGATGCCCGCCATATCCCGCTCACCACAAGCCGCCGCGCCGCTCCCGAACGCGTGCCGGATCGATTTGGCAGCCTGCAGGAAGTCCGCGAAGCCGCTGAACGCGAGTACATCTTGAAGAAGCTCGAAGAAACAAACGGCAATGTCACAAGAACAGCCGAACTTCTGGGATTGGAGCGTAGTAATCTATACCGGAAAATGAAGACTTTGGGGATTGCCCCGAAAGAGTAACTGGTATTTCCTGAGTAATTCATAGATCACTATCCCGCCTGCCGTCGAAACATTCAGGGAATGTTTCTTTCCCAACATGGGAATCCGCACATGCCGGTCCGCCTGCGCCCCCAGCTCGGGGACTAGCCCGTCCTTCTCATTCCCGAAGAGAAGGAGAACGGGAAAACGGGGCTGCCACTCGAACAGGTCCACCGCATGGATGCTGGTCTCGACAGCCGCGATCTCGAAATCGCGCTTCCGCAAAGCGTTTACCAGATGGAAAGGATCGCCGATCCGCTCCCAGGGAACGGTATCTTCGGAGCCTAATGCTGTTTTCGAGATACCCTTGTGCGGAGGAGCGCCGGATATGCCGGAAAGATACAGTCTCTCAATTCCGGCTGCATCTCCCGTCCGGAAAAATGATCCGATGTTGTAGAGGCTCCGGATATTATCCAGAAGTACGGAAACGGGTAATGGCGCGATCCCGTCGTAAGAACGGCCTGCGGCGGTAACCTGGTACGGAAGTGGCTCCATCATTGCTCAATCGTCATCGGTAAGCGGTAAGCTAGTCAGAGGCGCGCATGCTTTCCATCGTAATTCCGATTCATAACGAGGAGCATTCCATTCTCCCCCTGTATGATCGGCTTACCGCTGTGCTCATCGGATTGCGTCGCCAGTACGAAATTCTGTTCATCGATGACGCCTCCACCGACCGCAGCTTTGAATTGCTCGCGAATCTGGTCCAAACGGATCCCCGGTTGAAAGTGCTTCGGCTTCGCCGTAACTTCGGCCAGACTGCCGCTCTGTCCGCCGGTTTCCATGAAGCCAGGGGCAAGATCGTGATCGCCATGGATGGCGACCTCCAACACGCGCCCGAAGACATCCCCGCGCTGCTGGCGAAGATCGATGAAGGCTATGACATCGCCAGTGGCTGGCGCAAAGAGCGCATCGATAACCCGATTACGCGCAAGATTCCCTCCCGCATTGCGAATTGGCTCATGTCGAAGGCTTCCGGCGTGCAACTGCGGGATTTCGGCACCACCTTCAAGGCCTATCGCGCCGAAGTGTTAAAGGACGTTCATCTCTACGGTGAATTGCACCGGTTTATTCCAGCCCTTGCCAGCTTCTATGGGGCGCGGGTAGCCGAAGTGCCCATCCAGAACACCCCGCGGTTAACCGGGGATTCCCACTACGGGCTTAGCCGCACGTTCCGAGTCCTGTTCGACATCGTAACCATCCGTTTTCTGCTTCGGTATTTCACGCGCCCCATGCACTTCTTCGGGAGTTTCGGCCTTTTCGGCCTTACTATCGGCGGATCGATCCTCGCGTATTGTGCGGTCCACAAGCTGTTCTGGGGCCACGACCTTGTTCAGGAACATGGTCCCTTGATGGTGGCCGGCAGTCTGCTCCTGGTTACGGGCGTGATGATGTTTTCCACAGGACTCATTGGCGAGTTGATGATTCGTACCTATTTCGAAAGTCAGGGCCGCCGGATTTACGCGATTCGCGACACGCTGACCCAAAAGCGCCGCAACGTGGTTGATGAACGGCGCTAAAACGCCCCCGCCCGCCGCCAGTGGTCCTCGAACAGACCTTTCATTGCTTCGCCCATTCCCCCATGGTCGAAGATCACCGACGTCCAGATCGGCCGGCTGATCACCGGATCGAGCAGCGCAATCAGCCCTTGCGAACCGTCGAAAAGAGCGAGCTTCAAAGGCAGGCTATGCGCCTGGCGAACCCCGATCCCCGCGGCGGCGTATTCCCGCAGCCGCTGGATATGGCTCTGGTCCAGCGTACCGGCCTCGATCAGCAGGCGGCACGACACGCCCCGCACCGCCGCCTGCTTCACCAGCCGTTCATCCAGGGGGTCCACCGCATACGGAGGCCGCGAGAACTCCAGGTATTCGGCCGTCACCGCGTTCAACATGCTCCGGTACTCCACCGCCGTCTGGGCCGGCTCGGATACGATGCGCAGGAAATCGAGCGTCCCGCGTCCGCCCTGGCCCCCGGCATACAGGGTCTTCAGGTCGTCTACCATCGCCGATGCCACCCGTGCCTGGTCGGTCAGTTCGTGTTCCACCGCCAGCCGTTTGCGCGCCAGATACCCTGGAAGCGCCAGTTCGGGCGGCACGGCGGAGAACAGCTTGGTCCGCTCCTGCACCACCTGAGCGAAGCCTTTTTCCACCAGGCTGTCCAGCACCTCATAGATCTTCTGCCGGGGCACATGGCTTCGGGCCGCTAACTCTAACGCCTTGAAACGGGCATGCCCCAAAAGCACCAGGTACGACCGGGATTCGTACGCATTCAACCCAAGCTGCTGCAATCGTCTCCAGAAACGTTCAAAATCCAACTCCGCCAGTTCTTGCGCCATGTGTCCCCCACACCATATCCCAATTGGGAGATTGACTTACAATTCGTTTCACCCTAGACTTTCAGCAGGTTCCCAGGAGTGGCCTCTTACTCAGTTCCAACCCATGCTATTCGTGTTGCCATCGCGGATTCGGATGAGCAATCCCGGACCAGCCTTCAAACGCTGGTCGTCTCCCAGCCGGACTTGCAGCTGACGGCCGCTGCCGTCACGCCGGACGCAATGGCAATGGTGGAACGCGACCGGCCCGACATTCTGCTCTGGTCTTCCGGCTTCCAATTGCCCGAGACTCTGTCGATCCTGGAACGGATTTACGCTTCCAAGGCGAGCGTGAAAGTCATTCTCCTCACCGAATCCGAACAGCAGGACTTCTTCGTTCGGGCTGTTCGCCTCGGATGCCGGGGCATCTTGAACAAGAGTTCCTCCTCCGATTTGCTGATAAAATGCGTCCGCAAAGTGCACGAAGGGGAACTCTGGCTCGATCATGTCACCACGGCCCGGGTGCTTCAGCAGTTTACCGAAGAGCAGGCTCCGTTCTCCCGCCCGAAAGACCGGGACACCAAAGGCGCTCCGCTCAGCCCGCGTGAGCGGGAAATCGTCGTTCTGGTTACCCGCGGCTTCAAAAACAAGGAGCTCGCTGACAAACTCCTGATCAGCGAACAAACTGTCAAGAACCATCTGCATAACATCTTCGATAAACTCGGTGTGTCGGACCGGTTGGAACTTGCCTTGTACGCGATTCACAATCGCTTGTTCGAAATCACCTCATCCAAGTAGTCCAAAAGACGCGTTATTGCTGGCGGGCACGTTACAATAAAGGCGTCTATGCGAACAATGTTTCTGAACCCTCCGTCCTTCGAAGGTTTCGACGGCGGGGCGAGTTCACGCTGGCCCGCATCCCGCGAAATTGAGTCTTACTGGTTTCCGGTTTGGCTCTGCTATCCCGCGGGTATGTTACCGGACAGCAAAGTCGTCGATGCGCCACCCCACAAGATTTCCATCGAACAAACGGTGGAGATGGGTAAAGATTTCGAACTTCTGGTGCTTTTTACCTCTACACCCGGTTTCGATATCGACGTGAAGATGGCCAACATGATGAAAGAAGCCAACCCGAAGCTGAAGGTTTGCTTCGTCGGCCCGCCCGTCACCGTCGAACCTGAGAAGACTCTGAATGCCACGAATGCGATTGATTTCGTGGTCCGCCGCGAATTCGATCACCAGATTGTCGATTATGCAAACGGCAAGCCGCTCGAAGACATTCCGGGCGTCAGCTTCCGCAAAGACGGCGTGATTGTGAACAATCCGGAAGGCGCGGTGATTGAGAATTTGGACGAGCTGCCCTGGGTCAGCAAAGTCTACAAGCGCGACCTGGATATCAGGAACTACAACGTTCCATTTCTGCTGAACCCCTTCATCTCGCTGTACACGTCGCGCGGTTGTCCCGCCATGTGTACGTTTTGCTTGTGGCCGCAGACACATTCCGGCCATCGCTGGCGCCTTCGCTCCACGGATGATGTCGCGGCGGAAATGGCGTACATCAAAGAGAACTTCCCCGAAATCAAGGAAGTATTTTTTGACGATGACACGTTTAATTATCAAAAAGCCCGCACCATCGCCCTCTGCGAAAAGCTGAAGCCGCTCGGCATGACGTGGTCCTGCACATCGCGGGTTACTACCGATTACGACACGCTCAAAGCGATGAAAGAGGCGGGATGCCGCCTTCTGATCGTCGGCTATGAATCGGGCGATCCCCAAATCCTGAAGAACATCAAGAAGGGCGCCACCATCGATATGGCGGAGCGGTTTACAGCGAACTGCCGCAAACTGGGCCTTGTGGTTCATGGCGATTTCATCGTCGGCCTGCCCGGGGAATCCCGCGAGAGCATCCGTAAGACAATTGATTTCGCGAAGAAACTCGATAACGAAACCATTCAGGTTTCGATTGCGCACCCCTACCCCGGTACCGAGTTTTACGATTACGCCAAAAAGAATGACTTGATATCTATCGGTTCCATGACCGACGAAGTGGGCCATCAGCTTCCCAAAGTGATTTACCCCGGCCTGGACGAAGCCGAACTGGTCGAATGGGTAGAACGGTTCTACGGAGAATATTACTTCCGCCCCCGCGTGATTTGGCGCGTGGTCAGCAAAGCCATCTTCAATTCGCATGACCGCAACCGCCTGGCTAAAGAAGCTAAGGAATACATGGCGCTCCGGAAAAAGCGCAAGCGTTTCATTACCGATCACCGGCAAACCACGGCCGCTGCTTCCGCTGCCTCAGCCCACGCTGGTGATTAATCGGGAGCCTGCGGCAGCGCCTGTGCTGAAAACACGGCTCTTCACCTTGATCGTGATTCTCACCAACGTTCTGGGCGATTCTTCTCTGCGGGTTGGCCTTCGCGAGGTCGGATCATTAGTTTCAGCTTCTCCGGTGGCCTATGTGCTGGCGCTGTTGAACCCCTGGGTGGCGATGGGTGTTTCGCTTCTCATCCTTTGGATGTTGTCCCACATGGCGCTTTTAAGCTGGGCGGATCTCAGCTACGTTCTTCCGGTCACGTCCGTGGGATATGCGCTGGTCGCGTTGGCAGGGAAGATCTTTCTTCATGAATCCGTTTCCTTCACGCGGTGGACCGGGATTGCCTTTATCGTGAGCGGCGTACTTTTGGTTGGCCGCACGGAGTTCAACACCACCCGGCGGCAGGCGCGGCCGGAGTGAAGTGGCTATTAGTCGCACTCATCGTCGCGTGCACCACGGCGGGCGAAGTCTTGCAGGCCAAAGGTATGCGCCAGCAGGGCGAAATCGTCGATTTCCGTCCCGGTGCGCTGGGCCGCGTTCTGGCCGCGATGGCCCGCAACAGAACTCTGATCAGCGCTGTCACCTGCATGGCTGTCTCTTTCTTCGCCTTCATGGCCCTGCTTTCCATCGCCGACGTGAGTTTCGCGGTCCCTGCAACAGCCGCCAGCTACGTGTTTGAGACCATCCTTGCGAAGTTTCTGTTAGGTGAGCGAATCAGTTCCCGCCGTTGGGCCGGAGCCTCGCTCGTCGCTTGCGGCGTCGCTCTCCTCTCGGCGTGACCTGGCTGGGTCTTCCGGCTCTCGCCTGCACGGCGTACTGGTTGCTTGTCTGGTTCGCTTCCCTCCGCCGTCTGCGCGAGCGCACTCCGTTGCCGGATTTCACTCCACCCGTTTCCATCCTGAAACCGGTCCGGGGCCGCGATGAGCATTTCTACGCGGCGATTCTTTCCCACGCCCAACAGCAATACCCGGAATTCGAGATACTGTTTGGCGTTCGCGACCCGCATGATCCGGCATGGCCCGACATACGCCGTCTGATCGCGGAGCATCCGGATTGCAACATCCGCACGGTAACATCGGCGCCCGAAACTCCCAACGGCAAGGTTGGCGTACTGATCGCGCTCGCTTCTGAAGCACGGTATCCCACGCTGCTGGTGAACGACAGCGACATTCTGGTCCCGGCCGATTACCTCCGCACGGTTGTGGCGCCCTTAGCCGGTCCTGATGTTGGGATGGTCACTTGCCTGTACCGGGCTCGCGGCTCATCCTTTCCGGCCCGGTTTGAGGCGCTGGGGATTGCGACTGACTTCGTTCCGAGTATTCTCGCGGCCCGTGCTCTCGGGATGGCGAAGTTCGCGCTCGGCTCCACCATGGTTTTCCGCGTGGAACAACTTCGCGAAATCGGTGGCTTCGAGGCCGTGTCGGAATACCTCGCCGACGATTATCAGCTAGGCGCGCGCATCGCCGCCACAGGCCGCCGGATTGTTCTGGCGAACTGCCCTGTGGAGACCAGCTTGGGGGCAGGTTCCTGGCGTGACGTGTGGCAACACCAGTTGCGCTGGTCGCGCACGATTCGCGTCTCGCAGGGCGCGGGCTACGCAGGCTCCTTGATCACTCATGCGGCGCTCTGGAGCTTGATTGCTCTGGCCGCGGGGTGTTGGCGTATCGCGCTGGTTTGCTATGCCGCGCGCCTGTTCGGGGGGGCCGCGGCGGCGCGCAACGTGGCCGCTCCGGTCACGTGGTGGCTGATGCCCTTTCGCGACGTTTGGGGAACCGCGATTTGGACTGCCGGCCTGGCGGGGAGGCATGTCGAATGGCGCGGCCAGCGGCTCAAATTGAGGAGTGATGGACGTATCTCCTTGGATGTAACTCCTTGATATACTCGCGTAATTATGCTTAGCGGCTTCAAGCAGTTTCTCTTCAAGACCAACGCACTTGCGCTGGCGGTCGGCGTCATCATCGGCGCCGCTGTCGGCAAGGTGGTTTCTTCTCTTGTGGCCGATATCCTGATGCCGTTCATCAGTCTCGCCATTCCCGGCGGGGACTGGCGCTCGGCGAAGTATGTTCTCGGTACTACCACGGGCCCGGATGGGAAGACGGTAGTGAATTCGGTGAACGTCGGCACTTTTCTGGGTAACGTGGTCGATTTCATTATCATCGCCCTCGTGATTTACCTGATCACCAAGGCGCTGATCAAGGAACCGCCTCCGCCCGCAACCAAGGCCTGCCCAAAGTGTCTCGAGACAATCCCGCTCGCGGCCGCGAAATGCCGGTATTGCACGGCCGATCTGGCCTGAGCCCGTTTACTCGAAGCTTTCTTCCGGTTTGGGCAGCACATCGTTCCGCCCCGCAAACCATACATAGAGTGTAGGCAGCACGAAGATACTCATCAGCAGCGTCGCGCTGAGCCCTCCCACGATCACGATGGCGAAGGGACGTTGCGAGTCGGATCCTATGGCGTGCGACGTTGCCGCGGGCAGAAGACCCAGGGTCGCGACCAGCATGGTCATCATAATGGGACGCAGCCTTAGTACCGCGCCTTCTTCCGCCGCCACCGCGATCTCGTGACCCCGTGCCCGGAGCTGGTTGATGTACTCCACCATGATCACGCCCGTCTGCACCGCCACCCCGAATAGCGCGAGAAAGCCAACTCCGCTTGAGACGCTGAAATGCGTCCCGGTCAGGTACAGGGCGAAGAGGCCGCCAATGGGCGCAAGCACCAGGGTCAATAACACCAGGCTGGCCCACTTGAAGCTGTGGAACATGCTGTAAAGGATGAAATAGATCAGCAGCAATGTAATCGGAACGATAATCGCGAGGCGCGCGTTAGCTCGTTTGGCACTCTCGTATTCGCCCGCCCACTCCAGCCGGTAGCCTCGCTTCAGCGGGACGTTCTTCTTGACCTGCGCAATGGCTTCATCCACCGTGCTGCCCAAGTCGCGTCCGCGCACTCCATACTTGATGGCGATATATCGATTGTTGCCCTCGCGGTAGATGGTCGAAGCGCCGTCCCGCACGCTGGCGTCTGTCAATTGCCCGATCGAAACGCGCTCGCCGGAAGGAGCCAGCAAGCGGATATTCTTGATCGCCTCGATGGTCCGGCGGTATGGTTCCTGATAGCGCACCACCAGGTCATAACGTTCTTCCCCCAGCAGAATCTGGGTAACCGGCTTTCCGCCCACGGCGGTTTCGACAGCATCCTGGATATCGGAAACGTTGATGCCGAAGCGGTCCGCGGCTTGCCGGTTGATGACCAAGTTGAGATTGGGCTGGCCAATCACCCGCAATACTCCAAGATCGGCAACGCCGGGTATCTTGCTGAGTACTCCGACGATCTTGTCGGCGGTCGCTTCCAGGTTTGCCAGATCGTCTCCAAACACCTTAACGGAGAGTTGGCCTTTGACACCGCTGACCGCCTCCTCCATGTTGTCGGCGATAGGCTGCGAGAAATTCCACTGTACGCCCGGAAACTGCGAGAGGTTCCGATTCATTGCGGCGATCAGTTCTTCTTTGGTCTTGAACTGGGGCCGCCACTGATCATGGGGCTTCAAATCGACGAAGTATTCGGTGTTGTAGAAACCGCTGCTATCCGTCCCATCGTCGGGACGCCCGAGTTGCGATTCCACCTGCGTCACCTCGGGGAATTTCGCGAGTACGAGGCGCGCCTTATGCATCAAGTCCGCGCCCTCAGTGGGACCAGTGCTGGCCGCCGAGGTGCCTCGCGCCCAGATTGCGCCTTCATCCAAGTGCGGAAGAAACTCCGAGCCGATCAAGCCCCCCACGGCGAGGTATACGCTTACCGCAAGGATCGCGAGAGCGCCACCCACCGTCACGTAGCGGAAGCGCATGGCCCGGCGCAGCAAAATGCGGTACCACTTAATCACCCAATTCAGGATTGGATTGTTCCATTCCTTCGCGCCATTGCGAAAGAAGATCGATGCCAGCACCGGGGCAATCAGGATGGAAAAAACCAGAGCGCCAACGAGCGCGAAGGCTACGGTCCACGCCATGGGACGGAACAACCGGCCCTCCACCCGCTGCAAGGTGAAGATGGGCAGGAAGGAAACGATGATCATCATCTTTGCGTAGAACACCGGCTTCTGCACTTCGTGCGTGGCCGCGCGAATCCGTTCCTGCATGGAAAGCGCGCTGTCCTTGCGGGCGGCATGGCGCAGGATGTTTTCGATCATCACGACCGTTCCATCCACCAACATGCCGAAATCCAATGCTCCCAGCGAAAGCAGATTGGCCGGAATATGGTTGACCTGCAGCAGCGTTGCCGCAAACAACAAGGCGAAGGGGATGGTGGTTGCCACAATCAACGCTCCGCGCAGATTTCCGAGAAACAGAAACAGGATGACCGAAACCAGCAGGATGCCTTCCGTCAAGTTATGCATCACCGTATGAGTGGTGAAGTGCACCAGATCGCTGCGGTCCAGGTAAGGCACCACCTTCACGCCGTTTGGCAGGATGGTTTCATTCAATTGCTTGATTTTGGCGTGAATGTCCTCCAAGGTGTGATCGGGGAGTGCGCCCTTGCGCATTAAGATGATGCCTTCCACTACATCCGGCTCATCGACAACGCGGCCGTTCCGATGGTGAATCGCGCGCCCAATCTGCCCGAGGCGAATTCTCGCCCCTTGTGTCACCACAGCGACATCCCGCACCCGCACGGGGGTTCCATTCTGCGCTTTCAGCAGCGTGGCGCCGATATCGTCCGTATTCCGCATCAGGCCGATCGCGCGCACATTGAAAGCCTGGTGGCCATACTCGACGAAGCTGCCCCCGGCGTTTACATTGTTGTTCGTCAGGGCCTGCTCTACCTGGTTCAAACTGAGCCCATAGGAAACCAACTTATCCGGGTCAATCTGAACCTGGTACTCGCGGGTTGTGCCGCCGAAGCTTGCGACATCGGCCACGTTCGGAACGCTCTTGAACTGTTTTTCGAGCACCCAATCCTCAAGGCTCTTGAGATCCATCAGGTCGTATTGCGGATTGGTGCTTTCGAGCGTGTAGAACATGATTTGGCCGACGGGACTGTAATTCGGCCCCAATTGAGGATTCACGTTCGGAGGCAGCACGGCCTGAGTCAACTTCTCAAGGGCCTGCTGCCGCGCGAAGATGGTATCCGTTCCGTCATCGAACACCATGGTGACGACGGAGAGCCCGAACAGCGAGGAGGAGCGCAGGCTGCTCAATTGGGGCACGCCGTTCATCTGAGTTTCAACCGGAATCGTGATCTGCTGTTCCACTTCTTCCGCCGCATGCCCCGGCCACTGCGTAATCACCTGTACCCAAGTGTTCGCCACGTCCGGGTACGCTTCCACAGGCAGGGCGCGGAATGCCGCCACGCCGCCCACCAGCAGAATCACGCCCAGACACAGAACGATCAGCTTGTTGCCGAGCGCGAAATCAACCAGCTTTCCAATCACGCTTCGTCTCCGGCCGCCGAAAGCGCCAATGCGTTTCTCACCACCTTGTCGCCGGGTGAAAGCCCGCCCAGGATCTCCAGCTGTCCATCGCTGAGCGCAGCTCCGGCTTGCACTTCCACGCGCTTGAACCTGCCCTGACCATACGGACGGAACACCCAGCTCTTGTCATGAAGACGGATCACAGCGGTTGCCGGCACCACTTCCCGCTTCATGGCCTTTTGCGAGAAGAATGTCACGACAGCGAACATGCCGGGTTTCAGCAATCCGCGGGGATTATCGATTTCCAAACGCACCTTCGCCGTTCGCGTTGCCGGGTCCAGCACCTGGGAGATGTTGCTGACTTTGCCGTGCAGCGCGCGATCGGGATAGGCATTCAGCTTCACCTGCGCGTTGTCGCCCAGATGTACCTCTGTCAGCGTATTCTCGTAGACATCACACAGAATCCAAACGCGGGAGAGATCGGAAATAGTGAACAGATCGGGCGAGTTGTCGGGAGTCTTCACGCTAGCCGAAGCGGCCGTGTTCTGCGCCGTGACGGTGCCCGAAACAGGAGCGCGCACCTGGAACATAGAGGAGATCCGGCTGGGGTCTCCTCCCTGAATCTTGATTCGTTCGGAGGCAGTCTTTACGTCCACGCGGGCCTTATCGAGAGTGCTCTGCGCGATTTCCACTTCCTTTTGCGCGATCGCTCCATGGTCGTAGAGGAGCTTGGTGCGTTCCATCTGCTTTTCGGACAAGGCCTCATCAGCCTTGAATTTCTGGAAGTCCGAAAACGCGAGCTCCAGGTCCGGGCTGACGACATCCAGCAGCACCTGTCCCTTCTTAACCTGATCGCCCAAGCGCGCATGAATCGCGGTGACGCGCCCGCTTAACAGAGCATTGACGGGCACGGTCCGGTTGACATCCGGGGCCACCACCCCGTTCACGTCCAACTGAGCCGGCGCGCTGCGTAATTGCAGTTCAGCGAGCGGGTATTGCTCCGGCCGGGAGACCGTCACCACATCTTGCGAGCCTGCCTCCACAACTTTCACTTCGGGCTCCGGAACCGCTGCTTCTTCTTTCTTGCAGGCCGCCATGGAGAAACACAAAACCACAATTAGACACAATCTTGTTTTCACGGAATTACCTCATGGCCCACGGCCAGGTTCAACTGATTCGCCGCTGTGTAGTAGTTACCCAACAGATTGAGATACGCCACCTGGGTATCGCGGAAGGAGCGCTGCGCATCCAGAAAATCGAGCAGCGAAGCCCCGCCGTTGGTGTACGCGAAATTGATCTTTTCCCGGATCTCGGTGGATTCCGGGAGGTACCGGTCACGATACGCCTTCAGGAGGGAGACGACACTCTCCAGGCTGGCCACGCCGCTCTCCACATCGCGCAACACACCGGCCTCGACGTTCTGGCGGTTGCGCTCATTTTGCTGGATCACGAGCGAGGTTCGGGCCTTCTCACCCTGATTGCGGTCGAAAATGCGGATCGGGAAAGTGACAGCGAATCCGAGCGTATTTTCGCCCGTGAGTCTTTGGTATTCGAGACCGACAATGGGATCGGTTGAGCCGTTGGCGATGGCGAGACGGTGATCCGCCCGCGCGCGCTCGACAGCGGTCACGGCGCTCCGCAGGTCGGGACGAACTTCAAGCGCCTGCCGGCGTAGTTCGTCCAGCACCAGAACCCGGTCAATGAATTCGAAATCGCCGGTAATATCGAACCGGTCCACGGGACGGCGGTCATTCAGAAACGCCAGGAGTTGGATCTTGGCGGTCTTCAAGTTTACTTGCGCATTCACCAAATCGCTTTCAAACTGGACGTGCTGCAAGTCGACGCGCACGAAGTCGACCCGCGAGATGTCACCCGCGGTCAAGCGCTCGTTATTCACCCGAACCACCCGGTCGTAGTATTCGAGGTTCTCCCGCGCTAATTGAAGCAAAGCCTTCGCCTGCAATACGCGGTTGAAGGCGTCGCGTAGGCTGAAGGTGAGATTGCGCTCCAGATCGAGCTGATCGGTGGTTGAGATCTCAGTTCCCAACCGGGCGCTGGCAACGCGCAACTGCCGTTTGTTCCGCCGCTCGATCAGTTGCGACAGGGTCGGCGTCAACTGAAAATCGTTCAGCGAGGCCAGCGGCCGCGAGTTGAAGATCCGGAACTGGTCGCTGACTACGCCGAGTTCCGGATTCGGCCGCAATCCGGCCGTGACCTCGATGGCCCGGTTCTCCGCAATCGTCAACTGCCCGGCCAGCAGGTTCGGATTATTCTGCCGGAACCGCTCACGCACTTCGCCCCAGGTGAAAGATTGTTGCGCGGACAACTGCGCGGCACAAAGCCCTAAGTGGCAAAGCAGCGGAAGCGAACGGCGTTTGAAACGTCGCACACTTTCTCCCTGATTTATTTTTGGATTACGGGGAACGAACGAAACCGCTACGCGAGGGCCGGAGGACCGCGGCCCACCAGACAAGGGAGTTGCCGGGCCGTGTTCGTGAATTTCGAGACTTCCACGAGCCCGAGGCAGCAGAGCGCAAGAGCGAACACGAACACTGTGGAGATCTGCAGATTTTCGAGTTCCAGCAGGGCGCGCGTCAGTTGAACCGCGTTCTTTTCCCGCGTGTGCGAACTGCCATGGACATCACTGAGGCTGGAGAGCCCGAGAATGTCATCGCTCGCCGAGACGCACGGGAACAGGAGCAGAACACACAGAAGAACCGCGCAAGAACGTTGGAGGCCGCCGCCGGATTTCCGGGTACACCTGTGCCGCTGCTCCGCCAGCGCAAAGAACAGCACCGCGGAGAGAGCGATTAATCCCCAAACTACATTGAGGGCAACCGTCAAGGACACTTGCTTTCAGTATACGTGCTGGCGGGCTTAAGAGGTTTCGTCAGGTCACCGGCATTGCTACGTCACCGGGCCGGGAGTGAATGGCGCGAGCGAGTTTCCCAGGCCCCAGCGTTCGCTCCAGGTTTTCTTGCGCCCGCTCGCGACGTCCAGAATGAACTGGAAAATCTCTTGACCTACTTCCTGCATGGAGGCGGAGCCGGTGGCGATGCGGCCGGCATCCACATCGATCAGGTCGTGCCATCGCTCCGCCAAGGCGGTTCGCGAAGAGACCTTGACGACAGGAACCATCGCCAGACCGTAGGGCGTCCCTTCGCCTGTCGTAAAGACGTGCAGGTTCATGGAGGCAAGCTGCTGAGTCCCGCAGATAAAGTCGCTGGCCGGCGTCGCCGCGAAAACGAGGCCGCGTCCCGTTCCAACCTTTTCGCCGTGGGAAGCCACGCCCATCAGAGCGGCGCCGCCCGCCTTCGCGATGCTGCCCAGGGCTTTTTCAACCACGTTCGACAAGCCTCCGCGCTTGTTGCCGGGCGTTGGGTTCGCGCTGCGGTCCGCCCCGCCGCGCGCAAGGTACTCGTCATACCAAAGCATTTCGCGAACCAGGGCTCGTCCCACTTCGACGGTAGCGGCGCGAGGGGTCAACAGATGCACCGCGTCCCGAACCTCGGTGACTTCGGAGAACATGACGGTTGCACAGGCGCGCACCAGCAAGTCGGCCGCAACCCCCACAGCGGGGTTGCAGGTAACGCCGGAGAAGGCGTCGCTTCCCCCGCATTGCAGTCCCACAACCAAAGCGGAAGCCGGACAGGTTTCCCGCTGCCTTGCGTTCAAAGCCACCAGCCGCTTCTCCGCAGCTTCCATGATGGCGGAAACAGTTTCGGCGAAACCCAGATGATCCTGAAGCCGGATGACGCTTTCCTGCCCGATGACCGGAAAATCCGATGAGAAGAGCCTGGCAGGTTGCAGCTTCTCGCAGCCCAGGCTGACCACAAGCGGACGGCCGCCCGCGTTTGCATGCAGGCTGATGTTCTTCAAGGTGGCGATGGGAATGGAGGCGCCGGGCGCGTCGATGGCCACCCCGCAACCATAGTTGTGAGTTAGGGCCACCGCTCCATCCACGTTCGGAAAGCGCGGCAGCAGTTCCCGCCGGATCCGCTCCACTGCGTAATCCACCGTGGGGGCGACGCACTGGACCGTGGTGGCAAGCCCGAGTATGTTCCGGGTTCCGACGCTGCCATCGGGGTTGCGAAAGCCCTGGAAGGTGCACCCGAGCAGCGGTTCCAACGGGGCGGGGACGGCCGTTGCGAGGGGTAACCGGTCCAGCGGGGGCGGCGCGGGCAGCGTCATCATCTCTTCCCGCACCCAGTCCCCAGCTCTGAAGCCGCGCGTCGCCAGCCCGATTACCTGTCCGTATCGCAACACCGGTTTACCGGCCTCAAAATCCTGAAGCGCTATCTTGTGGGATTGCGGAATGGATTCGCGCGCGGCTAAGCCATCTTCAAACAGAGCCCCGGGAGAGGCTCCTTCCGGCGCCACCACAATCGCGACGTTATCGCGCGGGTGAACCTGAATGTACTTGGCGGCCAAATCCCATTGTAAGTGGTGGTTCGGAATCGATGCCTTGCGAAACGACCGCTTCCGGGTATCGATGCTAATGGAGAATGACGATTACTTTGCCGCTTCAGCCGCAAGAGGAAGGGAGGCGCTCGACGAAATTCTTTCCGCTGTCCCGGCGTGAGCGTTGGAAAGAGCCGACCATCTCCTGTGGCATTCTCGCCAAGTACGGCCATGCACGCTCAGCCGGGATATCGACCAGAACCGCGCGGAGATGTTCACCAACTTTGCCGGGCTGATTGAGTCACTGCTTCCGGGACGCCGGAGCCGTCAAACGCTGGCCGAAGTCGGCCATGGTTTTCAAGACGCACGCGCCTCTAACTGAGTCAACCGGACATCCATCTGATGCGTATCGCCCTGGATCATTTCCAGACGCCGCTCGATGCTCTCGAACTTGCGGTCTACGCTGTCAAACCGATTGTTCATTGTCGAGCCGAGGAATACGTATAACCCGACGTTCGTTCCCACGCTCAGCACCACGGCTCCGATTGCGACGATTTCGCTGATTGTCATAGATTCACCGCTCCCTCCTCGCTCTCCCGCCCTTCTGCCGCCTCACAACCCGTAGATTCCCGCTCATCTCATCAGGTAACGGATTATCCACCGGTTGCGGTTGGAACCAGATCAGAGTTCTTTGCCCTCATCGCCGCCGTGTTTTTGTTCTTGCCTCTTTGCTATCGGAAGCTTAACATAGCGCACTGAAAGGCTACCCTCCGGCGCTCGTATGTTGGGGTATCTAAGATATGATGTTTGAGGAGAGTTTTCACCGATGAGCTGCCGCTTTGCCGCCCTGATCGCGATTCCGCTGGTGAGCCTTGCCGCGGTCGATACTTCCTCCGGGCCCAAAGCCGCCGCGAAAGATCCCTTCACTGCCACGCAACGGCGGTATTGGGCATTCCAACCTGTTCATCCCGGCGCTCCCCCCGTCAATCGCGATCGCTCATGGGCGCTAAATCCCGTCGATGCTTTCATACTTTCCAAGCTGGAACCGAAGAACATCAAGCCCACGCCTCCCGCGGATCGGATTACTCTGCTGCGGCGCGTTTCTTTCGACCTCACCGGCCTGCCGCCTACACCCGAGGAGGTGGACGCTTTCGCCGCCGACAAATCGCCGGATGCTTACGAGAAGGTTGTGGACCGCCTGCTGGCGTCTCCGCGTTACGGCGAGCGCTGGGCGCGGCACTGGCTGGATTTGGCGCGTTACGCGGAGAGCGAAGGCTTCAAGAGCGATGAGACTCGTGCGAACGCATGGCGATACCGCGACTATGTCATCAAAGCGTTTAACGAGAACAAGCCTTACGACCGCTTTGTAAAGGAGCAGATTGCGGGCGATGAACTCTGGCCCGCGGATCCATGGGCCCGCGTCGCTACCGCGTTCAACCGCCATTATCCGGACGAGAGCAACGCTCGCGTTCTGCAGCAGCGCCGCCAGGAAATCCTGAACGACATTACGGACACGGTCGGCTCCACATTCATGGCGATGACTTATGGCTGCGCGCGTTGCCACACGCACAAGTTCGACCCCATTCTCCACACCGACTACTATCGCCTGCAGGCTTTTTTCGCCAACACCGCCGCAGATGACGAGATCCCGATGGTGCCGCGGGAGGAATCCAGGCAATACGAAGCGAAAAAGAGGGCGTGGGAGGCGAGCACTGCGTCGATACGCGAGCAGATTACCACTCTGATCGCGCCGCAAAAAGCCAAAATCCTGAAGGACTTCGTCGATAAGTATCCGCCCGAAATCCAGGCGGCGATCGCGAAAGCGCCCGCTGAGCGTAATCCTTTCGAATGGCAGATGTACGCCAAAGCCAAGCCGTACCTGGAGATTGACGACGACCAGGCGGGCAAGGCGCTGAAGGGCGACGACCGGAAGAAGTATGCCGCCCTGATGGCGGAATTGAAACAGTACTCCGGCCTGGATCCCGGCGAACCGCAAATCGGGATCGGCATGCGCGACCTGAGCGCGCAATCACCCGCGACGCATCGCCTGGCCGTGGGGGCCTGGGATGCTCCGGAAGAAGAAGTTCAACCCGGCTTCCTTTCCATCATCGACGCGAACGCTCCGAAGATCGTGCCGCTCTCGAACTCAACCGGTAGACGCACGGCGCTTGCGAATTGGCTGGCCAGCCCGGACAATCCGCTTACCGCCCGGGTGATGGTCAACCGGATTTGGAATTACCACTTCGGCCAGGGTCTGGCGCCAGCGCCCAGCGACTTCGGAATCATGGGTGGCCGGCCCTCGCATCCGGAACTTCTCGACTGGCTCGCTGCGGAGTTTGTGCGGACCGGTTGGGACATGAAGCGGATGAATAAGCTGGTGGTGATGTCGAACACTTACCGCGAATCCTCCGCTTTCAACGCGGAGGCGGCGAAGGAGGATCCGCGTGACAAACTGCTTTGGCGTTTCCCGCGCGAGCGTTTGGAAGGGGAAAGCATTCGCGATGCCGCGCTGATGGTTTCCGGGCTTCTGAACGAAAAAATGGGCGGCCCCAGCGTATTTCCGGAACTGCCCGTGGGGGCAGGGAAGCCTCGCGGCGGGTGGAAGGTTTCTTCGCCAGAGGAACAGAACCGCCGCAGTGTCTATATCTTCGTTCGGCGCAACGCGCGGTATCCGATGATGGAAGCGTTCGACATGCCGGACACTCACGAATCGTGCGGCCGCCGGAACCAGACCATCACGGCTCCTCAGGCGATGTCGCTCCTGAACAGCAAAGTCAGTCTGGAGTGGGCCGAAGCGTTTGCGGGCCGTGTGTTGAAGCAGGCGGGCACTGACCCGGATGCACAGGTCAACAGCGCTTACCGTCTGGCGTTCGGACGCTGGCCCGACGGTTTTGAAAAGGATTCCGTCCTTACTTTCATGGCCAAGCAGAAGCCTTTGATCTCAGCACGGGCCGCTGCGGGCGAAAAGCTGGCTCTTCCGCAATTCATGCCCGCCGGTTACGATCCGTCCCAAGGCGCCGCCTTTGTGGATTTCTGTCAGATGCTCTTCAATTCTAACGAGTTCGTTTACCGGAACTAGCTTTACCGGAACTAGCTTTACCCGAATTAGCCATGTCACATAAACGTTATCCGAGATCCCGAAGAGACTTCCTGCGGAATGCGGGAAGCGGACTGGGGGCCTTTGCCCTTGCGTCGATGCTCGACCGCGACGGCCTGCTTCCCCAAGCTTCCGCGTCTACAACCGCCGTCGCCGATCCGCTCGCTCCCAAGAAGCCCCACTTCAAGCCGACGGCCAAATCCGTCATCTGGCTGTTTATCGAAGGCGGCCCGAGCCACGTCGATCTCTTCGACCCTAAGCCGCTGCTCGGCAAGCTCGCCGGTCAGCCCATGCCGGCCTCTTTCGGCAAAGTTGTGACTGCGATGGGTACGGCGAGTAACACGCTGATGCCGTCGAAGCGCACCTGGGCGCAGCATGGCCAGAGCGGGATCTGGGTATCCGACTGGCTGCCCGAAATCGCGAAGCATACCGATGACATGACGGTGTTCCGGGCTTGCTGGGCCGATGGCCTGAACCATGTCGGTTCCGTATGCCAGATGAATACGTGCTCCATCCTGGCCGGGCGGCCGGCGCTCGGTTCATGGGTGATGTACGGCCTCGGCTCCTCCAATCAGAACCTGCCGAGTTTCGTCGTGCTGACGGATTCGTCTGAAGTGGTTGGCGGCCCTAAGAACTGGAGCTCCGGCTTTCTGCCCGCCACTTACCAGGGCACACAGTTTCGCAACACCGGCGCGCCGATTCTGGATCTCAATCCGCCGGAAACGATTGGCAAGCAGCAGCAGCGGGGGCGGCTGGATCTGCTGAAGACTCTCAATCACCACTACGATGAAGATAAGCCGGAAGATACGGAGCTAGAGGCCCGCATCAACGCTTACGAGCTGGCTTACCGGATGCAGGCGGCGGGACCCGAAGCGGTAGACCTCACCAAAGAAACGGAAGAAACCAAAAAGCTTTACGGGATCGACGAAGAAGCCACCTCCAAGTTCGGCACGAACTGCCTGCTGGCACGGCGGCTGGTGGAGCGGGGAGTTCGTTTCGTAGAACTCTATTCCGGCAGCGGCAGCGGTTGGGACGCGCACAACAATATCGAGGGCAACCACTCCCGCATGTGCAAATCCTCAGACAAGCCCATTGCCGGCCTGCTTGCCGATCTGAAAGCGCGCGGCTTGTTGGAAGACACGCTGGTGGTCTGGGGCGGAGAGTTCGGCCGCACTCCTTTCAACGAGAAGGGCGACGGCCGGGACCACAACCCCTGGGGTTTCACCATCTGGATGGCAGGTGGAGGAATCAAGCCGGGCCAGGTGATCGGCACGACCGACGAAATCGGACTGCGCGGAATCGATCAGCGGGCGCACGTCACAGATATCCACGCCACTATCCTGCACGCGTTGGGGCTGAATCACGTGAATGTCACCTTCCTCCACAACGGCAGGCCGGAACGCCCCACCATCGTCACCGGCGAGGTAATCGCCAAAGCCTTCGCTTAGCGGCAGCGCCGTAGCATATATAATACTGTTTTCCCGGACGCATCCGCGTTCCGGAAAACTTCATATGCCACGTAATTTAAAGATACCGCCGCTGCTTCTCTTCGCCTGTTTCAGCCTGAACGCTCAGTTCGATACGGGGCAGATCACGGGGTACGTTACAGACGTTTCGCAGGGACGCGTGTCCGGGGCTTCCGTAACTATCACCAATGAGGGGAACGGAGCGAAACAGAGCGTCAGCACGAATGCGAGCGGCTACTACGCGGTCCCCAACCTACAAGTGGGGACTTACAGCGTATCCGCCGAAATGGCCGGTTTCCGGAAGACGATCCAAACCGGCGTTGTTCTGGATGCGGCGGCAAAGTTGAATATCGATCTGGCCCTTACTGTCGGCGCGGTCAGCGAATCGGTTGAAGTAAAAGATTCCGGCAGCCTGGTGCAGACGGAGACGGCGCAAGTGGGCCGCGTGGTGGATTCGAAGCAGATCCAGGACCTTACTTTGAACGGGAGGAATCCGATCTACCTCGCTCTGCTGAAGCCCGGTGTCGCGGGAGGGTCGATCGGCACGTTCGATCCGGACAGTGTCTCGAATGGAGGGTTCAGCATCAACGGCAGCCGTTCCGACGAGTATGTCGTGATGGTGGATGGCGCGGTCGCAACGCGCACACGATCGTCCGGCTCCATGCTGGGGGCGCAAGACGTGGACACTGTTCAGGAGGTCCAGATCCTTACGGCAAATTACAACGCGGAGTACGGGCGTTCCTCGGGCGGACAGATTCGCTTCGTGACGAAGAGCGGAACGCTCAATTTCCACGGAGACCTGGTGGAGAATCTGCGTAACTCCGCCTTCGATGCCAACACCTGGACCCGCAACCTTAGCCCGTTGGCCAGCCAATACCTCGGCCCCGCTCCCTTCCGCTTCAATCAGTACGGCTGGGACGTGGGCGGACCGGTCTTCCTGCCCAAACTGACCGAACGAAAAAACACGAAGCTGTTCTTCTTCTGGGCGGAAGAGTGGATTCGACGGCGTGAAGGCCAGACGGTAACCGGCACGGTCCCCACGGCCGCGATGCGAAGCGGCGATCTCAGCGAGCTTTTGGACCCGGCAAATCCTTTCTTCAAAAAGGCAATTGTCGTGAAAGACCCTGTTGAGGGAGCTCCTTTCCCGGGCAACATCATTCCGGGAAGCCGCATCAGCCACAACGGTCAGGCGATCCTGAACTCCTATCCGCTCCCGACGCCGGGTTTTCTTCAAGGCACCGGGAACTATATCGTGACGTTTCCGCATTTTTCTGACACTCGCAAAGATACTTTCAAAATCGATTATCTGGCGTCCGGAACGGAACGCCTCAGCTTCCGGGGAACTCATATCCCGTGGACTTTTGACGCGCCAATCGAAGGCACGCTAGGCACGTTTCAATCTTTATGGTCAAGGCCGAATCGTACAGCCGCGTTGAGCTTGACCAGCACGCTCTCCCCCACGTTGATCAACGAGCTCACGCTTTCGGCGAGTTCGGACGGTCTCGGCTCCATCGAAGCGAACCCGGCATGTGGCGCTCCCTGCGATCGAACCACGTATGGAATCAATTACCCGTACATCTATCCGGGCGTGAAACAGTTTGCGGGCAAGCTGCCTTCCGTAGCCGTTACCGGACTCACCAGCATCGATAACGGTCCCTATCCCGGTTCGTGGTCGGGAGCGGTTTACACTCTGGCGAACAACACCACTAAGATACTGGGCAGCCACACGATTAAGTTTGGCGTCGTGCTGGAGCGCGCGGGCCAAAACGACCACATTCAATTCACCACCGCTTCCGCGCCCGCCACTATCAATGAGAATGGCGCGTTTCGATTTCTGGACGGAACGGTGACCGGATTCGGCATCGGCAACGCTCTTCTGGGATCGTTTACGGATTACTCGGAACTCGGCGGGAAGCCGATCACACCATGGATCTCGGATTCCTTCGACTGGTTCGTTCAGGATAGTTGGAAAGTGAGCCGGAAGCTCACCGTGGAGTATGGCGTGCGGCACTCCATCTGGCCGCCCTATCACAGCGTTTGGGGCAGTCTCGCGGAGTTTTTGCCAGCTTATTACGACCCGTCCCAAGCTCCGGTGATTGACCGTAGTGGGGGATATATTGTCAGCGGAAGTCCTTATAACGGAATCGTGCTTCCGGGATGCAAGGTACCGGAAGCGGAAGGCAATCGCTTCCCCGTGCTCCATACGGGAC
>JALYXI010000178.1 GCA_030947245.1 Acidobacteriota bacterium | reverse complement strand
TTAAACTCACCCGCCAACAGCGCTGAGCCGGGTCAATTTATCACGTTGTACGGGACAGGTTTCGGAATCCTGTTTCCAGGCCAAGCCGCCGATGGCGTACCGGCCCCCGCGCAGCCTCTTCGGACTTTCGTACAAAGTATCGGCGTAAGTGCCGCCTCCGTATCCTTCAACGGGTTAGCGCCGGGACTTGTTGGCGTCGATCAGGTGAACGCTCAGATTCTGAATTCCGCGCCGGAAGGCTGCGCCGTACCGTTTGGCGTTACTACCAGTCAACCGGTAACTATTAGTATTCACCGGGGCGGAGGCGCCTGCGTCGACCCGCCCGCGGCGGCGGATGGCAACATCCTGCTGCAACGAGTAACTACTGTGGGAACGGCCAATGACGGCACGGTCGAGACGCTGGATGCCACATTTACACAGTCTCCCGGCAGGATTGCAACACCATACAAGCTCTATCAGGCCAATAATGGCGCCACTATCTTCAGGGGTCTCGTCAATCAGGCGCCAACCTGCTCGATCCCCGGTTATCTAGAGCTTAGTGCGGGCGCTTTGAGCCTCAAAACTCCTTCCTCAACCATCGGCGGCATTACAGCCGCGCCCGGCAGTTCATACCATGTCACGCTTCCGCCCGGTACGCTGCAGGCCGGGGCTTTTACGCTCGCTCCCGACGTTCCCGGAACCGTAGGTCCGTTTCAGGCCAATATTGCCTTTGGCCAGGACATTCAAATCCTTTCCCCGCCGCCCGCGGTCGGTTCCACGATAAACCTCAGCGAGTTTAAAACGCTTTCCTGGACCGGCGGGGATCCAAACAGCATCGTAAACGTGTCTCTGATCTCGCACTACCCGCAAAACTATTTCCGAAACTCGTGCCAGGCGCTCGCATCCGCCGGCCAATGCACGCTGGGGGGCTCAACATAGGAACGGCCGGAATGCCAAAGTTCATAACGTATAGCAGCACGACCGATCATGGGGAACTCCTGTATGAAGTCAGTCCCGATCCCGCATCTCTGACCGGCTTTTCGGCGCCCGGGCTCAGCTTGGGCGGACAAGCAAGATGGCGGATCCTCCATAGCTTCCAGCGCTTCAAGATCCCTGGTTTATAGCGTCGCCGCTACAGCCGGCAGATCAAAAGTTCGCGCTCATAGACCATCTCCGGAGGAAGATGATCGTGAAGATCGATGAAAAGCTCCTCGTGGCCCATCACTTCGGCGCGCCATGCGGCCGGGTCCAGGCACTGAATCTGGTCGAACTTCTTCTTGGAGAAGGCCAGGCCGTTCCAATCCAGGTCGCCATAGCGCGGAACCCAGCCGATGGCGGTCTCGCTGGCCCGGCCCCGGCCGCGCGCACGGTCCACCACCCAGCTCAGCACGCGCATGTTTTCGCTGTATCCCGGCCAGATGAACTTGCCGTCTTTGTCCTTGCGGAACCAGTTGACATGGAAGATGCGGGGCGTGGTGCTGAGTGAGCGCTGCATCCGGAGCCAGTGCCGGAAATAATCGCCCATATGGTATCCGCAGAAAGGGAGCATGGCCATCGGGTCGCGGCGCACGCTGCCCACCTTGCCCGCCGCCGCTGCCGTCGTTTCCGACCCCATCGTGGCACCCATGTATACGCCGGAACTCCAGTTGAAAGCCTGATACACGAGGGGCATGGTGGTGGCGCGGCGTCCGCCGAAGATGAAGGCGCTGATCGGCACGCCGTTGGGGTTCTCCCAATCCGGATCGATGGTGGGGCACTGGGACGCGGGCGCGGTGAATCGCGCGTTGGGATGCGCTGCTTTCCGTCCCGTCTCGCGGCCGATTTCCGGGGTCCAGCGCTGCCCTTGCCAGTCAAGACATTCCGCGGGAGGCTCATCGGTAAGGCCTTCCCACCACACGCCGCCATCGGGAGTCAGCGCCACGTTTGTGAAGATGCTGTTGCGCGACAGCGTGGCAATCGCGTTGGGATTCGTTTTCGCCGAAGTGCCGGGAGCGACGCCGAAGAATCCGTATTCCGGATTGATGGCGTGCAGTACCCCGCTTTCGTCCGGCTTGATCCAGGCGATATCGTCGCCCACGGTCCACACCTTCCAGCCTTCGAAACCGGCCGGAGGAATCATCATGGCGAAGTTCGTTTTTCCGCATGCGCTCGGGAACGCCGCCGCGACATAGGTCTTTTCACCAGCCGGATTCTCGACACCGACAATCAGCATGTGCTCTGCCATCCAGCCTTCATCGCGGGCTATATTGGACGCGATCCGAAGGGCAAAACACTTCTTGCCGAGGAGGGCGTTGCCGCCGTATCCGGAGCCATAGGACCAGATTTCGCGAGTTTCCGGGAAGTGGACAATGTACTTCTCCGCGTTGCATGGCCATGGCACGTCGGCTTGTCCCGGCGCGAGTGGAGCGCCTACCGTATGCATGCACGGAACGACGCGCTTCTGATCTTTATCTATTTCCTGGAACACAGGCAGGCCGATGCGGGCCATGATGCGCATGTTGACGACCGCGTAGGGAGAATCCGTAAGCTGGACGCCGATCTGGGACATGGGCGACCCCACAGGCCCCATGCTGAAAGGCAGGACGTACATGGTCCGGCCGCGCATGGAGCCGGAGAACAACCCTTTCAACTTCTTGCGCATGACGAACGGATTTTCCCAATTGTTGGTGGGTCCCGCGGTTTCCTTCGAGAGGGAGCAGATGAAGGTGCGGTCCTCAACGCGGGCGACATCGCCGGCATCGGACCGCGCATAATAGCAACCCGGCCAGAGTTGCTCGTTCAGTTTAGTGAATGTCCCGGCTTCCACCATCTGCGCGCAGAGCGCGTCGTACTCCGCTTGCGAGCCGTCGATCCAGTGAATGGCCGCGGGGCGTGTGAGGTGGGCCATTTTATCGACCCAGCGGATGAGGTTCTTGTTCGTGCTCAGCGGAGAGCTCGACGGCGCTAGAGACATTCTTTCCATTATCGGTCAAAGGCCATATTGCTACCTTTGTGTTATGCTCCGGCCGTTTCCCTTACTTGTACTTGCATTGGCCATCATGCGCCCGGTTCTCCATTCGCAAACCGGGCCGCCCACGTCCTGGATTGATCCCGATACAAATCATCGGGTCATCCGGATTACGACGGAGCCGGGGAGCGCCAGCCTCTACTTCAACCAGAACGGGTATACGGCAGACGGCAAGAAGATGGTGTATACGACGCCGCGCGGCATTTCGGTGCTGGATCTAAACACGCGTGCCTCGAAATCCGTGGTGGAGGGAAGAGTCCGGATCATCGTGACAGGACGGAAGACACAGCAGGTTTACTACACCGAGAACGGAGCCGTTTGGGCGGCGGATGTGGATACGGGCGGCAAGCGGGAAATCGCAAAGCTTCCAGCGCGGGGCGGGATCTCAACTGTGAATGCGGACGAAACTCTGCTGGCCGGAACTTATGTGGAAGGAGATGGTCCGGACTACAACGCTGGGCGTCCACAGCAGCCGCAGGGATTGGAGCAGCCGGTTTCGAAAGGGCGGATGATGGAGCAGCGGCTGGCGGCGCACCTTCCTATTGCGTTGTTTACGGTGAATGCGAAGACCGGTGAGGTGAAGGTAATTCAGCGGAGCACTGACTGGCTCAACCATTTGGAGTTTTCACCCACGGATCCGAATTTACTGATGTATTGCCATGAAGGGCCGTGGCACAAGGTTGACCGCATTTGGCTGATGCATGCGGACGGCAGCCATGTGACCAAGGTGCATACGCGGACGATGGCGATGGAGATCGCGGGGCATGAGTTCTGGAGTTCGGACGGAAAGACGCTCTGGTATGATTTGCAAACGCCGAGAAGTGAAGTGTTTTGGCTGGCGGGTTACCAGGTCGAGACAGGCGAGAGGACGTGGTACCACCTGACTCGCGATGAATGGTCGATTCACTTCAATGTTTCCCGAGACGGGAAGCTGTTCTGCGGGGACGGAGGCGATCCGGGGCAGGTGGCGAAAGCGAAAGACGGCGAATGGATTTATCTGTTCCGCCCGGAATTGATTCCGAACCGTGGCATCGCGCAGAAAGACTTTGTGAACGCCGGAGTTTTGCGCTCGGAGAAGCTGGTCAACATGTCGAAGCACAACTACCGCTTGGAACCAAACGTCAGCTTCTCTCCCGATCAGAAATGGGTAATTTTCCGGTCGAACATGTTCGGGCCGACGTACACGTTCGCGGTGGAAGTGGCCGAGGCTAATTAGCGAGAAACCGCCCCAGCGCGGCGGACGGGAGAGCTTTCAGCGCTTCCACTACACACGCCGCGTTCAGTTCCGCGCCGGCGCGGGTGGTGTGGGTATGCTCGTCCGCGAAGAGCGCGTTCACCTTTTCAGGACCAAGCGCGTTGTAATGATGGGCGATGATTCCAGCCAAGTCCAAAAAGGAAACATGCTCGGAGGATGCAACGTCGCTTGCCCACGTAGCGTAGCTCCCGGGGGTTGCCGCAATTGCGCCATCGCGCCAGATCTTTCTTGGGACGGGTGAACAGACCATCGGGATGGCTCCCTTCGCGCGTGTTTCCTCGATGTACCGTTTCAAGTACCAGCCGTAAGTGTGAACTACTTCGTGCTGACCGGTAATGGGGTTATCGATTTCCTTCGTTTCGCTGCCGGCGCCCTTGATAGTTCCGCGCGCGCGGCTAGGGTCATCGAGCGCTCCGCCGTCGTTGTGGCCGAATTGCATGAGGACAAAATCGCCTGGCTTGAGTTCCGAGAGAACTTTGGCCCAACGGCCGCTGGTCATATAGGTCCTGCTGCTGGTCCCGCCTGCCGCACGGTTCTGAACATCAATCTTCGCGGAATCGAAGTAGTGCGCCAGTGGCTCACCCCAACCCCATTGGCCCCCATCGCCCTCACCTTTTCCATTACGAACCGTGGAATCGCCAACCAGGAAGAGGGTGGGATGCGGAGCGGGCTTCGCCGGAAGAATGGGATCGGGTGGGATTGTGAAGCTTGCGAAAGGGTCGGGATGTGCGGGATTGAACTCAGGGAGGCCTTTCACCAGATACCCGGCTAAGGGCAGATGGCTGGTATGAATGCCCTGAACGACGCACTTCGCCAATTCGTAGCTGCCGTAATCCGAATGGTGCGTGGTGTCCTTTCCGGCGAAGGCTTTATGCGCATCCACGGGGCCCAGAGCTTCGTAGAGCGGTTTGCTCATGGCGTTCAGATCGATCAGCGCGACATGCTCTTCGGCCGCGGTCTGGCGGACGGCTTCGGGGAAATCACCCAGGCTGTTCACAATTCTTCCATTTGGGTCAAACGTGAGGCGGTGCATGGAGGTAATCAGCACAGGAGTGGCGCCATGTTCATGAGTTGCGGCGACGAAACGCTTCAGATCCGTTTTGTAGGTGGTGAAAGCGCCCACGCCTTCACCCTTCTCCTTCTGATCGTTGTGGCCCATTTGTATAAAGAGATAATCGCCGGGGCGGATCACGCTCAGGATCTTGGCCAGCCGGTTAGCGCTCAGAAAGCTTCGGAGGGACTCGCCCGATTCTCCGTTGTTTGCGATGGCGACGGTGGGTTGGAAGAACCGCGGGATCATCTGGCCCCAACTGTTGAAAGGTTCTTCAGCCTGATCGGTGGAGGTGGAATCTCCAGCGATGTAGATGGTGGGAAGGCCCCTGGCCTTTTCGACTTCTACCCGCTGGACAGCAGGATCTATTCCGGAGAATTCGAGTGTGATCTTGTCATCCCAGGCCCAGGTTTCGGAAGTGGTTTCGCGCGGCTTCAGTTTAACTCTCCCCACGGCGGGAATTTCGGGAGTGCGAACGTTGACGATGAATGTGTGGGACTCGAACCGGCCCGCTTGCGTATGGACCTGTTCCAGCATGAGACGGCGCAGTTCGGCTTTCACGGTGGTGACCGCAGCTTTCGCCGGGGAGCCCAGCTTCACCGTCACTCGGTAATTGCCTTCTTCGGGCACCCGGACGGAGAAGAAAAAGGCGGTGTTTCCGTCCCGCGGTGGCGCTTCGAACCCATAGCCGCGATCTGGGCTGTAGAGGTCTTCTGGGGCAGCGTGCGTGTATCCTGGCTGAGCTTTGCCGGCGCCGAAATCGAAGCGGAGCTGCGGCTCCGCTGCCGACGCAATTACCAGAGGCGCAAGTAAAGAGATCCGGCGAAGCATGTTTAGAAGTAAATTTTGATGCCGAACTGAAGGTAGCGCTGTTGGTTCAGGCGGATGTTGTTCTGCAAACCGCCCCCGACGGCGTTTCCGGAGTTGATGTTGTTCCGGATTTCGTAATATTTGAAGCCATTGCCGGTGGGGTCGAGGATATTGAATGAGTTTGCGGCTGTGCTGGTGAAGTGTGCCGGAAGGGGCGTGGTGTAATAGTTGGCCGGCAACGTATTGTTCGCGTTCTGCTGCGAGAGTACGGTCTGCTGGAAGATGGCGAGAGCGGCGGCTCCGCATGCGTCGGTGATGGGG